>JBJTRR010000254.1:0-9814 GCA_046076185.1 bacterium
GCGACGGCCAGCTTCTGCGCATGGACAAAGCCACGCTTGACGAGCTTGACACGATTGTGAGCGTGAAGATTGACGGCCGGGAAATTGAAGTGCCCAAGGCCGTGCCCAAGACTGATTCGATGGGCAATATTCTGCGAGACGACAACGGTCAGATCATTCCTCGCTCAACCACCATTTACGACGCCGTGGCCCTGGCCTATGCCGGCCGATCAACCGAACTTTCCGCAGTGAGCGGCGCATATCGCCTGAGCGATGCAAGTGCCGAGATTTCAATTTCGGGCCTGAGTGCCGAGATTGCGGCCATTGGGGCAAGCGGCGAATTTCCAGCGATTGACAAAAGTCAGGAATTTTTCAGTCAGTCGAATTTTGGCCATTCCGCCCTTTCCAACCCGGTGCCGATTCTGTGCCACCGAGAGCATCAGGACCCCGTGGCCGTGTGCCGCGTGTGCGTGGTGCAGGTGGCCAAATTCAAGGCGAGAACCGGGCAGGTTTCGGTGGAACGCAAGCTGATGCCGGCCTGCCAGCACCGCGTGGAAGAGACGATGGTGGTTGACACGCTGGCCTCGCCCGATGACAAGGCCCGCAACCGCATTAATCGCAGCGTGAAAACCCTGCTTGAGCTGATGCTGGCCGACCACCCCAGCCCCTGCGAAAAAGAACGCCGGAATAAGGGCGACTGCGAGCTTGAAAGCCTTGGCCGCCGCTTTAAGGTGGACGGCAAACGGTTCGGCGCAAGCGAAAAGAAGCCAGAAAAGACAAAAGTCGATTTGTCCTCGCTGGTGATTGCCGTTGATCATAACGCCTGCATTTTGTGCGATCGCTGCATTCGTGGCTGTAACGAAGTGCGTGACAACCAGATTCTGGGCCGGGCGGGCAAGGGCTTTGACGCGACCATTGCCTTTGACCTTGGCGATGCCATGGGCGAAAGCAATTGCATAGCCTGCGGCGAGTGCATGATCTCGTGCCCGACCGGGGCTTTGACATTCAAAGAAACCGTTGGCACTTCACTGGAAGGCGAAAGTGTGGATATGGCGGGCCTGGCCCGACATAAAATTCGCGAAATCCGTCGGGCCTTTTCGGGCGTCTCGTCGGCGTTTCTCCGCTGGAATGAAGGAGCTGTGGTTCGCCGGCGATACAAGGACGGCGAGATCATCTGCCGCGAAGGCGAATTTGGTTCGACCGCGTTTTTGATTGAAGACGGCGAAGTAGAAATTTTTCTGAAATCGCCAGTCAAAAGTCTGCAGAATCGTCCTGATCAAGGCTTCTGGCAAAGGTTGCGGCGGTCATTCAATACCGATTTATTTGGTTCACCCGACGATTCAACGCTGGAACGATCAATTTCGGTTGATGCACCGGAATCGCTCGACCTGAAAAACCCGCGGGCCAGGCTGAAGCAGGGCGATCTCTTCGGTGAAATGACCTGCATGAACAATTATCCCCGGTCGGCCACCGTGCGGGCCGTGGGTGATGTTGTCGTGCTTGAAATGCTGCGCAACGTGCTTTATGTGTTGCAGCGAAACCCGGCCTTCAGGGCCCGGCTGCAGAAAACATACCGCGAACGGGCCATTGACAATCATCTGAGGAATGTGCCGCTGTTTGATTCGATCAAGGCCAGGCCGGAAGTCTTTCAGAAGTTTGTCGATGAAGTTCGCAACGAAGTGGTTCTGCGGCGGGTTGCCCCGGGCGAAATCATTTTCCGCCAGGGGGCACCGGCGGTTGACGGGCTTTATCTGATTCGTACCGGATTTGTAAAAGTCAGCCAGAAGCAGCCGGGCGGCGGGCCCGACGCAGTGCTGAATTATGTGGGGCAGGGTGGTTATGTTGGCGAGATCGGCCTGCTGGCCGACCTCCCGGAATTGCGGGATTTTGGCCTTTCGCCCACCCGAACCGCCACATGCACGGCGCTTGACCACGTTGAGCTGGTTCGATTCAGCGCCGAAGATTTTCGACGCATTATTCAGAATTATCCTGAAGTGCAAGCTTCGCTGGTGGCCGAAGCCAGAAAACGACTGGGCGAAAATTCACGCGTGCAGCGCGATTTATCCTCACGCACACTTGACAACTTTCTTGAGCAGGGCCTGCAGGAAGCCCAGAGCCTGCTGGTTCTTGACCTTGCAAAATGTACGAGATGTGACGAGTGTACCAAAGCCTGTGCCGATACCCATGGCGGCGTGACAAGGCTGATTCGTGAAGGGCTGCGATTCGACCAGTTCCTGGTGGCCAGCTCGTGCCGATCGTGTCTTGACCCCTACTGCATGGTCGGTTGCCCGGTTGGCTCGATTCGGCGGCGAGACACGCGAGAAATTGTGATTGAAGACTGGTGCATTGGCTGCAGCCTATGCTCGCAGAATTGCCCATATGGCAATATTAATATGGTGGAAGTCAGCGTGAAGGAAGAGACCGGGCGAAAGGCCCAGGTACAGAAGTCGGAAAAGGCAACGACATGCGACCTATGTCAGTCGCTGGGGGCCGGAAGCGATCCCTCTTGCGTTTATGCCTGCCCGCATGATGCCGCACACCGGATGAGCGGTGTTGACTTGCTTTCCATCGTCAAGAATAATGCCAGATTGCCGGAATTTGCGTGATCAATCAGGGGTCAGGTAAGAAAGTAATCTTTGCCTGATTCCATGATTGACAACTGTAGAATACCGGCTGTGTGAAGTTCATGAATTATCGTTTCACGCGACCATGGCTTCAGGTGAACGGCAAAAACCTGTGGCTGGTGTCGGGTGATTTTTGTAATTTCAGCATGAAACATGGCTGGTGTCAGGTGCTTGGCGGCCAGGGCCAGTTTCTCGGTGGCATTATCAAACGAAACTTCCAGAATCACGGCATCAAGCCGCTCAAGGGCATTGGCAATCCGCCAGATCTCTTCTGTCGGACCTGTGTCAGATGATATCAGAAGCGTTGAATTGGCTGATTTCACCAGAAAACCATGTGTCGGAATCACATGATCAACCGGTATCGGCCTGATGCGAAGATCGCCCACGCTGATATCTTCAAGATCGTTCATCACCTGAAAGTCAATCACCGGCCTGCCATTAATAATGACTTCAAAAAAATCGGGCCAGACATAATTGTTGAATATAAATTCACGAATATGCTTCTGCGTGTCGGCACTGCCCCAGATATTCGGCACTTTCAGGCCATAGCCCAGGCACGCCTCAAGCAGCGAAGGCAGTGAAGCCACATGATCCATATGCGTGTGGCTGATGAAAATATCAGTAATTCTGGCCAGTTGGTCACGTTCAAGAAAAAAGCCGGCCGTGCCCGCGTCAATCAGCACCTGGTCATCAATCAGCAGGCTGGTGGCATACTGGACAACAGACTGTTTTCCGGCAGCAGAAGGCAGAAGCTGGAATTTCATTGTGTCTGTCCGCCGGTGAATCAGTTTTTGTTGACCAGATGAATTTATTGTGTTCGACAAGTCATTGATCTGCAAGCACTCATCATGCGAATTGTCTGGATTTCGTACAACTCACGCCAGCAGGGCTGAATTTAGCTCAATCACCCTTCAAAATGGCCTGAATCGCCTGCGGATAATCTGACACCGGTTTGGTCAGGCTTTGGGCTTTGCCCGTGGAGCCAAGGGAATGGTAACCATGGCATGTGACACATGATGAACCTGCGCTGGCCGATGCCTTCTTGCTCAGGCCCTGTTCGCTGTGGCAGCTCATGCAATTGGCGATTTTTGGCATCAGTAGGTCGGTTGATCGGGTCGAAGCTTGTGCCTCGTGGCACGACTTGCAATCAACCAGGGCATGGCGTGAGTGGTCAAACCGCGCCGATTGCAGTGTGACTTTTGTCGGGTTAACTGCCCGCACCTTCAGGCCAGCCGAATCTTGATGACCCGTGGCTGATTTGTCAAATTCATGGCATTCCACACAGCCGCGGCGGCCATTGGGGCCGGCTGTTGCCCAGGCCCGGCCCAGCAGCAGTTCAGCCGATTTTTCGACATTCTCTTCGACAATTTTTCGCAGGGGCGGGGCCAGGGCTGTGGCCTTCTGCCCGGGAATATCGACCTTCTGTGCCGGTGAATTCAACAGGCCAGGGTTGTCTCGCACCACTTCCTTCAGAAAAGTGCCGCGAAGGTCATCAAGCAGGGCATCAACCTGAAGCCCGTGCGCGGCTGTCAGGGTGCGATTATCTATGCTTTTGACACTTAGCGGATGGCAGGCGGCACAGTCCCTTTCAAATGTAACGGGAAGCGGGTTCTTCAGCGGTTCACGAATGTTCAGGCCGGCAAGAATCGGGTCGGCCGGGTCGGCATGATGGCACGAATTGCAATTGAGCTGAACGACTTTGTCAATCATTGAGGTGTCAATCATGCCGTAACGCAAGCGGTCTTTTTCAGGCAGGTCGCGAAATTTGATCAGCCCCACGCCGCCCTGAGCCAGATTTTGCCCGGGGGCCAGGTGCACGGCATGGTTGAATTTCAGGCCATTGTCGCGAATATTGCCGGCAGCTGATGGCTGGTGCATACGAAATTCAGGATGCTCGCCGGGGTCGAAACTGCCAATGGATAGTGCGGTGCGGTCGTTCGTGGCCACCTGCGCCGGGGCAAGGTTTTTGTGGCAATTGGTGCAGTGCATGTTGCCCGCAAGCGTAAGATTGTGGTTACGCCCCTGGTGGTCCTGATGGCAACTTGCACAGGCCGCTTCCATGGCTTTTTGGGCGTTAGGGTGGTGGGGTGAATCGCGGTGGCAGTCTAGGCAGCGTGTGGAAGTATCAGCCGCCGAGTGAAAAATTCCGGCCGAGCGTTCCGGGTTCAGCGATTCAGTTGTGCGATGGCAGGCTTCACATTTGGCTTCAAAAAGGGCGTGCGGGTTGGCAATGGGGCCGGGCGAGGCCAGGCTTGAAAGCCGAAAATGCCGCGAGCCGGCCAGGCTGCCCTGCGACGACCAGAACGAAAAGCCGGTGATGCCAATGGCCAGAAGCGTGAGCAGCAGAGAAAAACCAAAGCGGGCCCGATAGAATCGATCAGGACGGGTGTAATACTTCAGTGAAATGCGAGAGGCCCGACTTTTGGCACGTTCCGGGCGATTATCCATGGGGCTTGGCATTTTTCTCAGCCTTCAGGTCGAGTGAATCACGGATATTGAACGGCCAGAACAATGTGAACGACCAGCAGAACCATCAGGGCAACGGAAAAAGCCACATGGCCCACCAGCCACGAATGCAGCCTGAAGTGCATCTTCTGCTGTTTGTCAAACTGCCGGCGCTGGCGACAGAAAGCCGCCAGTTGCTCAACGACCGGGTGGGCATCGGCCGGCAATTTTTCAAGAAGTGTCTGAAAAATCGAGTCAGCCGATTTTTCATCGCCCAAACCGGCGGGCACCATCTTGGCAGCACGAATGAAGGGGTCGAACTGCTTTTCCCAGAACTGAAACAGCAATTCAGTGCCCTGAACATAGGCCAGGGCCGATTGAGTCTGCACCGTTCGGCCGCTGATCGACCCAGTGGAAGTGAGGGTGGTGGAGATCAGGAATTCACTTGAAGCCGAAAGATTGGTATTTTTCGTGTCCCTCTGGCCGCAGATTTCCCGCACGATGGCTTCGGCATCATACCGGTATGATTCAAGCACCTGCGGAATCTGGCTTACGATCGTTTCGCCGGGCAGGGTTTCAAGCATGCGGCGGGGCAGCACATTTTGTATCCACGCCCCAAGCACGCCGCTTATAACAACGATCAGTGTCAGCCAGCTCAGCATCGCGGCAATCTGCGACTGCCCCAGGCTGAAATGGAACCCGCCGTGCAGCAGGGCCAGCGGCAGGCAAAGAATGCCCAGCCAGTGGTGTGCCTTCAGCCAGTGTTTGGTGCGGCCGATGCGCCAGGCCCGGAAGAGTGTTTTGCGGGGCCACAGAAACATCTCAAAAAACATAATCATGCCGGCAATCGTGCCTGAAATCAGCCCGACAGCCGACCCGCCCGATGGCCACTGGCCCTGACGATTCGCTTCAAAAAAGAACCAGACTGTGAAAAAGAGCGAACACAAAACCACAAACCAGGCCCACTTGCGGTGTTCGGCAAAGTGTTTCCGGCCCAGAATCAGCATGGCAATCCCCAGATTTCAGACGCGAAAGTGAGAGCCCAAAAAGCCCCGCGATTTATTCAGGGCCGCTGTCGCTTTTACTCGTCATAAAAGACAGTTAGATTAAAGTTTAATACGCAAAAACAAGATTTGCAAATCCGGCTGTCATGGTGCTGGCCGGCGACCCGAAATTAGAGTAGATCGACTGAAAGCCCTGGCCAGGTATCAGCATGGATACACCCGCAAGAAACGTGATGTTTTCACTGAGCAGGGGGCGATACTCAAACCCGCAGCTGATGTCGCCGCCGATGAACCGCCGAATGTTGCCGTCGAACAGAAACGTCTTCAGCGAGGCAGTCTGGTCAAACCACAAAAGCTGGGCGTTGGTAATCATCCGCAGCTTTGGTGTCAGGTCCATATCCATGCCAAAACCGGGAATCATGATGCCCGGGTTCACGAAATTCGCCTGCGACTGAATCTTGCTGGCCCGCATGTCGGGCACCAGCGAAAGTCTCTGGTTCAGATTCACTGCAAAAAGCGGCAATTGCTGCCTGTTCCAGTAACTGAACTGGCCACCGGCAAAATTGGGGTTATCCAGAATCGTGTCAAAGCCGTTGGCCTTGTTGTCGTTCGCGTTTTTATCGCCCGACGACCAGAAGAAGAAGCTTTTGAAGCGAATCCAGTCGCGGTCGTAAGAGGCTTCAAGGGCGGCCATCTGGGCGTTAATCGTCACAGGCTGGTTGGCAATCGGGTTCATGGTGTCGTTGCCGAAAGCCCAGTAAAACTGGTGCGAGAAATTGAATCGCTCAATATGCCCGTCGCCGGCAAAGCCGAAATAGGCTGCGTTCACGGTGTGCCGCTGAAAAACACCAGCGGCATCAGGACGCACAAGAAACCGGTTTTTGTCGTATTTGAAGCTGGAAAGGTCGTTGTCGTAAGTCAGGCTGAACTGAATGGTGTAGCCCGGGAAGAGAAAGTCCTGGCGATACCAGTTCGCGAAAAAGAGATTCTGCGGGCGATCGTTAAACGTGTTCAGGGCTGTGTTTGTGTCTTTTTCCCACTGGCGGAAATAAGCCAGGTTCCACTGGTCGCGGTTCGAAAACAGGTTACCGAAAAACCGGATACCCCGGGTGGTGTCCTGAAACAGAAACCCGCGGAAGTCGCTCACAAACGGCTGGTTTCCGGCCCTGACCGAAACGAAGTCAAAATCAGGGCTGACATCGGCCAGGCGATACTCAACAAAACCTTCCTGAATCGGGTTGAAATAGGTTCGCAGTCGGGTTGAACCTTCCAGCACGTTCGGGCTGACCTGGGCCACCTCGCTGAACGAGAAATTGCTCACGCCCCAGACGGGCAGAATCTTGATCTTCCAGTCGGCCTGCCGAAACCCGGCGTCGCCATGAAACAGCTCAAACCCGAGCGAATAATACTGAATGGTGAAGAAATTTGACGATCGGCCGTAAAAGTTTTCAGAAAAGGGCCTTGCGGTGCTTTCAAATGGCGATGTCTGGGTCGGAATCTGGCGGCCTTCGAAGTCAAGATCAGCCTTGGCCATCACATCCAGAAAAATATTCTGGCCGATGATCGGATAATCGCCCTTAAGTTGGTTCTGGTTATAGGGATCCCACCATCGACCAAGCGAATAGGGCGAATCAACCCCGCGAATCTGGCCGCCAGTCTGGGCCCGATCCCACGCCGGGAAGCCAATCCGCCAGCGGTCGGGAACTGGAACGGCGTCGAGACTGGTGCGAGGCTCCTCAGGCAACACGGTTGATCGCCCGGCATAACCAGTCGGCGGAAATACTTCGGGCTCAATAAAGCCTTCGCTGGCTTCAGGTTGTAACAGCGGCACCGTGCGTGGAAGATCATCCAGAATCGGCCTTTGCAGAAGGCCAGGGGCTAACGAAGCAGGCGGTGAATTGAGTTCGGCGGGCGGCGACGCACCATCAAGGCCCGGCAAATTCGACGAGGGTGCTATCGGGGCAGGTTCAAGCTGGGCAATGGCCAGGCTTTGAAAAGCCAACTGGCATGCCACAAGAAAAACAGTGCTGAAAAACACCCTGATTTGCGGCACCCCTGAATTCCTTACTGATACCACATCAAGACTGGCCACAGACTATCCACAGAAGAACTGATATTATGATCGACAGTACAGGAAATAAAATTGATAAAATTTTACGGTTATGTCGATTTTGCCAGATTTTATCATTTTTCCGCATTCTCAAAGAAAAACGATAAAAACTCGACTGGCGAACATCCGATGATAGTTCTGATGAAACAGGTGTCTCGCCGGCACGGGTGAAATCTCTGGAGAACCAGGGTGATGGGACAAATGAACAGCACGAACAGAGCGGGGAAGGTGGCGGGCAGCCAGATGGAGAATCTGGAAGTGCGTCGGCTGCTTTCAGCCATTCGCCCGATTGTGGTGCCCGGCAGTTCAGCTGCCAAAGTCAATCAGTCGGCGGCCAAACGCGATACCGCCCTGAAGGTGGCTGGCGGGCAGATCTTCAACCCCAACCCGGATAATCTGAAGTTAAGCGACAGCCAGTTATCGCAGCTTTCCAGCTCGCTTGCCAATCAGACGCTTAGTAAGGCTGATGTCAAACTGCTGCTTGACCGTGCCAGTGCAGTCACCAGCTCGCAGGACGCCATCATTGCCATTGTTGACAGGGGCGGCAATATTCTCGGCGTTCGGCTGGAAAATGGCGTCTCAGGCGCGATCACCTCTGACCCGGCCAAACTCACTTTTGCCATCGACGGCGCATTGGCCAAGGCCCGCACTGGTGCGTTTTTCGGCAATAATCAGGCCCCGCTCACAAGCCGGACAATTCAGGAAATCAGCCAGACATCAATGACGGAACGGGTTGTCAATTCCACACCCGACGGCGTTCCGGCCGACAGTGTCTTTTACGGGCCCGGCTTTGTTGCCCCGATTGGTGCCAAAGGCCACTTCCCGCCCAATATTCCGTTTACGCCGCAGGTTGACCTTCTGGGCATTGAATACACAAATCGCGACAGTCTCGACCACCCCGGCGCCGATGGCGTGAAGGGCACGGCCGACGACATCACTTTGCAAAACCGCTTTAACGTGCCTGATTCGCAAATTCCGCTGCTGATGAACCAGTCCGGGCAGCTGATTGATATCAGCCAGCTTGTGCAGAATGGCCGCGACGGCAATCCGGGGCTGATTCCCACCACGGCCGACCCGAACAAGGCCAAGCTTTATGTCAACGCCCCTGAATCGTGGGGCTATGCAACGGGAAAGTATCCCCAGGGGCAGGCCCGCGGCATTGCCACACTGCCGGGCGGAATTCCCATCTATAAAAACGGTGCGATTGTGGGGGGGATTGGTGTCTTTTTCCCCGGCGAAACCGGCAACGCCACCGAAGAGAATTCGGCCCTGAACGATGCCGGGTTTTACGACCCCAGGAAGCCTGATCGTTCGCTTGAGGCCGAATATATCGCCTTCGTCACCGTCGGCGGCGTGCCAGCCAATCAGCTTAACGGTGTTCAGCCGGGGCTTGCTACAGCCGGAAAAGTCGGCGATGCGCCGGCCCTGCCGGGCCTGGTGAATAATCAGTTCAAGAATACGTCAACTGTCTTTGGCTTGCCGTTTGGGCGGATCGATCTGGTGGGCATTACCCTGCCGCTTTTTGGCGGTCAGGGGCTGCTGGGACCGCAAAACTTGCTGAATGCCGGTTCAAAGCTGCCGCTGGGCAAGGTGAATGGCATTGACGAGCCTGTTGATAAGCTGGGCAACACGCTTCAAAATGGCCAGCCCAT
>JBJTRR010000255.1:0-1854 GCA_046076185.1 bacterium
CTTGGAGGCCACCCTGGGTGCTGATTTTTTCTTTTTGGCTGATTTCCCGGGCTCGCCGCCCATGTAGGTGAAGAGATCCCAGCCCTCACAGTCCACAAATTTCTGTTTCAGTAATAACGCGCCTAGCGGGAAGCCAACGACAAAGCCAAGAATATGCAGAAGTTCCGAGCTCAGGCGAAAATCGCCAAGATAGAAAAAAAGCAGCTCTTTACCGATGTAGAATGCCCCGAAAAGCACAATCGGAATTTCAAAAACGCTGCGCCCGGTGAAAACCGAAAATTCATTCGCCGGCGCCCACACAATGCATAGGGCCAGAAGCCCATAAATGGCCGCCGAAGCCCCCAGAGCAATTCCCTCAGGGTCAAAATAAAGGGCTCCCAGTTGCAGCATCATGCCATAAACCACGCCAATTCCCAGATAAATTGCCAGAAATGCAACGTGACCCGCCTTCCCTTCAACCACCAGCCCAAAGGCCCACAGAAATATCATGTTGCCCAGCAGGTGTTCCCAGTTGGCATGCATGAAATTGTTAGTGAGCCACTGCCATGGCAGCACTCGCCCAAATTCAACCGAGAGCTTTTCCTGCATCGACCGGCTCGATTGCATTTCGTCAATCTCTTTGAGCAGTTCGGCACTCTCGCGGTCGCCTGCAGCGGCCGCCTTTTCCAGCTCGGGGCGAATTTCCCTGATTGAAATTTCCCGGCCCTGATCATCGACCAGCATCACCCGGCCTGATTCCGCATGATTGCAGAACAATAGAAACAGCACGATGTTCAAAATGATCATCGCCACTGTCATGTAAGGCTTGTGATAAAGCGGCGCATCGGTAGAAAACGGAATCATGGTGAGAACCTGTCAAAATTCAGGATACATCAGAAATGGCTGAAAAATGGGTTAAGACCGGTTAATTAAATTCGGCGAATCCCGGATATTTCAGAATTCCGGAAATTCGCCGAATTGCAATTTGCTAAATGAAATTCTTTTACCGAATTATTCGGCCGAGAATTCGTAAATGGTTGTTTGTGTGTAGGTTTCGCCGGGGTTCAGGCGAGTGCTTGGGAAGCCGGCATGGTTGGGCGAATCAGGGTAGTGCTGTGCCTCAAGGCAGAATGCCTGATTTTTCTTGTAAACTACGCCGCCCTTGCCTTTCAGTGTTCCATCCAGAAAATTACCGGTGTAAAACTGCACACCCGGCTCGGTGGTGTGAACACTCAGCACCCGGCCTGATTTCGGGTCTTTCACCTTCGCCGTGAAAATCGGCTCGCTAACGCCTGATTTGGCCCCTTTCACCAGATAATTGTGGTCATAGCCGCCTGGCTCGCCCGGTATCTGACCAATCCGGGCGCCAATGGCTGTGGCTTTTGTAAAATCCAAAGGAGTGCCCGCCACCTTGCCCAGCTTGCCGGTCGGAATCAGGTTGTCATCCACTTCCGTGAACTCGTCGGCGGCCAGTGTCAGTTCGTGGTCGAGAATCGAGCCCGCCGCCGGCCCTGCCAGGTTAAAATAGCTGTGGTTCGTGAGGTTCAGCACGGTTGGTTTGTCGGTGCTGGCGGTGTAATCAATGCGAAGGCCGTTTTTCGGCGTCAGGCTATAAGTCACGCTCACAGCCAGGTTGCCTGGGTAGCCTTCTTCGCCGTCGGGGCTGGTTCGTGTCATTTTCAGGGCGGGCTGGCCGTGGGCTGTGGTTTGTTCAGCCTTCCAGACCACTTTGTCGAAGCCCTTCAGGCCGCCGTGCAGCGAGTTGGGGCCGTTGTTCACGGCCAGCGAATATTCTTTGCCATCAATTGAGAACTTGCCTTTGGCGATACGATTGGCATAGCGCCCGGTGATGGCCCCGAAGTAAGGATGCCCGGC
>JBJTRR010000256.1:0-2011 GCA_046076185.1 bacterium
GGGCTGTCCACCCGCCTAAAATTGCAGGCAGTTTTTCCACTTCCCCTGATTGTTCGGAGCTCATTTTCGCTGTGTCCGTCTCGTAGTAAAAGCATCACCCTGATTTGATTTCACCTATCTTGCCGCCTGCCAACCACTAAAGCAAGACCCAGCACAACTAATAAAACAATCATAACCGACACAACCTGCAAAACTTCCCAGAATAACCAAAATACACAAATTGCCAATTTTACTCATTATTCGCATTTCGTTGAGACGATTCATGAAGGAGTCAAGCTCGGCGGAGCCGGGTTGTCATAGTCTGTGTATGCAGGATGGGGGCGAACAGTGATGAGACATTCGGCTGAAATTAATACGGAAATACCAGCCTGTTCGGCATGTTCGCGGCGTCAGTTTGGCATGAGTCTGGCGGCACTGGTGGCCTCGGCTCATTCGGCAGGGGCAGCATCGCGAAAGACAGCTGCCGAGCTTCTGCCGATGGATCAGGTTTCGCCCGAACGCCGCGAGGAAGTGCGTGAAATCATTGAAACATTCACCATTCACCGCCAGGGCAAGCCTGAAGCATTTCCCTGTGATCCCAACCTTTATTTAGCACTGCTCAACGAGCCTGCACTGACTCTATCGCTATGGAAAGACCTTAGCAAAGCGCCCGTGAAGCTACAGCATCTTGGACCAAACCAGTATTTTGGCGACGACGGCATGGGCACCACGGCCAACTGGGAATTCGTCTATCGTTCAAGCAAGCTGCATGCACTTTACTGCAATTTGCTGCATGTGCGGCCCAAGAGTCAGTCGAAGCTGGAAGGCCGCATTGTGATTCTGGTCAGGTCTGACTACTTCAAGCCTCAGGCCGAAGGTGAATCGCCGGTGATTCAGCACGAGGTTGAGGCATTTGTCAAAGTTGATTCCAAAGGCTGGCGGGCATTGGCGAAAACGGTTCGCCCAATTCTTGAAAAAGTGCTTGAACAGCAGGTGCAGGAAGCGGGCTGGTTCGTCTCGCTGATGGGGCGGCTGGTTGCCCAATATCCTGTGTGGGCCATCAATGTAGTGGCCAAAGATGCCGAAATTCCGCGGGAATATCGCGACTATTTCCCTAAAGTGGTTGACCAGGCCAAAATTGCTGATTATTCGACCGGCCGGCCGCGAATGAGGCAGGACACGGCCCAGCTTGACACAGGTCGGACCCGATGAAATAGTCTAAATCAGTGCGAATCATGTCGAGAAAGCCCATTATCGGCGCAATTGTCACCGGAGCCAGTGCCGGCATTGGTCGTGAGCTGGTTCGCCAGCTTGCGACGCATAAACAACTGCCTGATTTGACAATAGTCGCTACGGCCAGAAGGGCTGATCGCCTGCACGAGCTGGAACAAAGCCTGCCGCCCGCCAAAATACTGCCATTTCCGGCTGATCTTACAAATGAAACTGACAGGGCCGCCCTTTTTGAATTTGCCCTGAAGCACCTGCCACAGCTGGATCTGGTTGTGAACAACGCGGGTTTGGGTGCCTACGGGCCGTTTGAAAAAATGAACCCGACAAAGATTCATGAAATTTTTGCCGTTGATTTTGAGGCTGTCGCCGACCTGACGGCCCGCGCCATTCGCGAGATGAGGCCACGTGGCAGTGGCCAGATCGTTCAGATTTCATCAATTCTGGGTGAAGTGGGCCTGCCTTATTCTGCGGCTTATGTGGCAGCCAAGCATGCGGTGAATGGGCTTGTCAAGAGTGTTAGGTATGAGCTTGCCTGCTCGGGCATTTCGCTGTGGGCTGCTTGCCCGGGGCAGACTGTCTCAGAGTTTCGACAAATCGCCGGATCAGGCCATGCCAGCCAGAACGGCAAAAGTGCTGAACCTGTAGAAAAAGTAGTAGCAAGCCTGGTAAAAGCGATTGTGGCACACCAGAAACGGGCCCTGTTTTACCCAACCTGGAAGCCGTGGACCATCGCGCATCTTGCCCGAATCAGCCCACGACTTTGGGATTTTCTTATGATTCGATATGGCCGCCAGATTGCAAG
>JBJTRR010000257.1:0-1727 GCA_046076185.1 bacterium
GGCCACCTGATGGCATCCGAAGCCGAGCGATTTTTGAAAGATGCCGGAACACAGGAAAATCCGCCACTTTTTTGCGATGCCATCGACGTGAAGTTTCCTGTTGAGTCGCCCGTGATGTGGGCCGTGATCACCATGAGCCCGCTGAAATATCCGCATAATGCCGATCAATCGATCAACGCCCGGGTAAACCTGGTGAATATCGGCGATGCCCAGATTCTGACCATCCCCGGCGAGGCCCTGCCCAATATCGGCTTCTACCTGAAACGCAAGATGAAAGGCCGCCACAACCTGCTTTTCGGGCTGACTAACGAAGCCTTCGGTTATATCCTGACAAAAGTCGATTTTAAGAGTTTTCCGCGATATGATTATGTCTCGCGTACAAGCCTGGGCGAGATGACTGGCGAAATTCTCATCGAAAAATCGCTTGAGTTTGTCAACAAGTCACCCGCCCCGGCCAAATAACGGAAAGCACCGCTCAAAAACGTGTCTGACCCAGCACCGCAGCCATCCATGACTCTCAAGCCCGGCCCCAATGGCCCTGGCCTGGCTTTTTATCAGCTTGCTGACCGCCACAGCCATGCTTTCACCGGCCCGGCTGGTGAAAATCTTGTCAGCTCGCTTGATCTGGCGCCTGAAATGGAGTCGGCCGAGGGGCCGGCCAGCCCGGTCTTTCAGGAAATTCACCACGAAGACCTGCCGCAGGGGCCGTCGCTCATGCTGGTGGGCCAGTGGGGCAAAATTCATTTCTCAGCCGTTTTTCTGCAGGAATCGGCAAATAAGTTTGCCTGCGACATCGCCGCCCGCGTACGGCTTTCGGGCGATGTGCATCTGGCTTCAACCTATACGCTCAGGGCCACGGCAACCGACCTGCTGGAAGCTTCCGGCGACCTGGTCGTCTGCCGACTGGGGGCCGCGGGCGTGGTGCGAATGACGGCCGGCCCCGGCACTGAATTTGTTGTGGCACCGGCCGGGCACGCAGGCCTGCGGGTGCAGATATTTCCGACGACGATCATGGCCGATGCTTCGTCGGCGGCTGCACGCACGGTGCGCTGGAGCTATACAATCGAATTGGTGAATCCCGATAAAATCGTGTAAAATGTAGCAAGACTTTGAATCAGTCCCGGCCCTGGCCGCTGATTCACTTCGCCCAAAACCGCCAGAAGAGAACGACAGAGACAATGGCCGACCTGGAAACGCTGAAGCAACAGGACCCCGAGATTTATCAGGCAATTCGTGGTGAGGAGCATCGCCAGCGAGGCGAGCTGGAGCTGATCGCCTCAGAGAATTACACCAGCCGGGCCATTATGGAAGCCGTCGGCTCGGTGCTTACCAACAAATACGCCGAAGGCCTGCCCGGCAAGCGTTATTACGGCGGCTGTGGCTTTGTGGATAATTCGGAACAACTGGCCATTGACCGGGCCAAAAAGCTCTTCGGGGCCGAACATGCCAACGTGCAGCCCCACTCGGGTGCCACGGCCAACCAGGCCGTTTATTATGCCGCCCTTGAAATTGGCGATACTGTGCTGGCTATGGACCTGGCCCAGGGCGGCCACCTGACACACGGCATGAAGCTGAATTTCTCGGGCCGCTGGTATAACATGGTCAGCTATGGCCTGAGCCAGCAGACTGAGCTTCTGGATTATGACCGCATTGCCGAACTGGCCCGCGAACACAAACCGAAGATGATTCTGGCCGGGGCAAGTGCTTACCCGCGTGTCATTGATTTC
>JBJTRR010000258.1:0-1026 GCA_046076185.1 bacterium
CGGCTCTTTCAGGCAAGTTTGGGGCAAAATACCACCACCCCTCCACTGAGGGGAATTTGCGGAAGGCGCTGTGTTGAAAGAGGAATCAAAACCATGGCCGTCGCTAACGCTTTCGGCTCGTTGGGAACATGGGCGAGCGGCACGGCAAGCCGTTGCCCTGCGAAAAACCTGTAAATGACAGAAAACCGGCATGATGAATCAGGCCCAGCTCATGAAATGATATTGGCCATGGCTGGGCTTGAATCATCTGCGATAGGTGTCATCTGTCAGCGGGCACAGGATAGTTTCTGAGCATTTCGGCCACGGCGGCGGCCACTTTGGCCAGGTGGTCGTGGGCGTCGGGCGATTTCAGGGCCTCAACAATAAACGCGGCGACCTGGCGGATGGCCGATTCGTCCATTCCGCGGGTTGTCAGGGCGGCGGTGCCCATGCGAATGCCCGAGGGGTCAAGTGGCTTACGCTGGTCGAACGGAATGAGGTTCTTGTTGACGGTCACGCCGGCCTTGCCCAGGGCGGCTTCGGCGGTTTTGCCGGTCAGCCCGCGGCTGGTCATGTCGATCAGGATCAGGTGGTTATCGGTGCCGCCCGAGATCAGCCGGAAGCCGGCCTTCATCAGCTCTTCACCCAGCACGCGGGCATTGGCGACAACCTGTGCGGCATAGCCGGCAAATTCCGGGCGAAGGGCTTCGGCAAAGCAGACGGCCTTGCCGGCGATGACATGCTCAAGCGGGCCGCCCTGAAGACCTGGAAAAACGGCCATGTCAATTTTCTTCTGCCAGTCGGCACGGCACAGCACAATGCCGCCACGCGGGCCTCTCAGCGTTTTGTGCGTGGTGGTTGTCACAAAGTCGCTGACCGGCACGGGGCTGGGGTGAACACCACCGGCGACCAGACCGGCGATGGGGGCCATATCAACAAAAAGCAGGGCCCCCACCTCGCGGGCAATTTCACCGAAGCGGTTGAAATCAATGACACGCGGGTAAGCACTTGCCCCGGCCAGAATCATCTTCGGCTTGTGTTCGCGAG
>JBJTRR010000259.1:0-4785 GCA_046076185.1 bacterium
AGCTGAATCAGCTGATCGGTATAGTGTCGGGGCAGAATGCCATTCGGCCCGAACAGACCCAGAAAATTAACCACCAGCTCAATCTGCCGGACGGCGTTGCCCTGCCGGTCTTTTCTGAACACACTATGGGCATTCTGAATTGATGCCGCCGGGAAACTGTTCGAAACATGGGCCCGAAATCGCACGTTCGGCAACGACTTAGCCGAATTTTCTCCCAATGGCACACCCGTTAAATTCTGGTTTTGATTGCCCGGAATAGACGAATCCGTCTTTTCGGCATTTCTCGCCAGCCTCGAATAACGCTGAATCCGCCGCACTGCCTCAAAAAAATCAAATTCCTCAGGCGTCTTCAAAACCGGCCGCAGGATGGCTTCAATGTGATGATTTTCCTGATTCATAACGCCGGCACCTCGCCCGTCCGAACCGGAAACTCGTGCAGCACGCCCTTGCTTCGAATGTCAATCAACCGCAGCTTCATCAGGCTGTTGACGCCAAGATGAAGGCTTAAAAATCGCTCAATCAAAGTGCCCCAGAGAATCAGGCCGCCTTCGTGATCAAACGCCTCGGAATTGATCATCAGGCTGATTTCCAGCCCCCGAAGCCATAGCGACTGGCCACCCGAACTGGCCCGGTGCAGAAAGTGCCCCGTCCTGATCGACTCCATCGCGTTAATTCTTGAATGCAGTATCTTTCGTGTTTCACTTGAAATCGCCGAATCCACCGGCACATATAGCCGCAGCATCGCCTTCAGGCTTTCAATCGCCTGTTCACCATCAGCCATCGACAAATGATTCAGCTTCAGGTGCGACAAAATCGCAACATACAGCTCCCTCGCCCCGGGCACACGAAGGCTGGGCGTCACTCTGTCCACATTCACAATCCGGGCCATCGGCTGATCACTGCCGGTCATGCTGAATTTAAGCACACCCTGCACCCGCGATGCCTGCAAAGGCAAATCGCCATTGGAGCAGAGGGATCTCACGACAAGTGTCGCCGGCTCTGTGGTTGTCGGCTCAAACCCCGGTGTCACAATCGCCAGAAAGACCTCACTAAGCTGGCTTTCAGGCGGCCCTGAAAACGCCCGATTAGAATGCCAGAAACCTTGTTGTGCAGAATCATCGCCTGACTCCCACACTGATTCCATGAACGGAACCAGTTCATGAGAAACGCCCTCTTCCAGCGATGACCATGTCACGCTGTCTATGCTGTAAACCTCACGGGTGTAAGGGTGGGCCACGTCAGGCACCACCTGATACGAATATTTCGATGGCTCGGTGCGAATGGGCTCGGCCGTCCGATGAAATAGGTTGATCGCCGGCGTGCAACCCAGCGTAAATGTCTCGGCACTCACCGTTCTCTGCAAAATCTCGGCCCTGCCGGAAAGCGGTATCACCAGATCGAGATGGCTCTCAAGCTTCAGGCTTTTTAATTGGTCGGGGCCGGGAAATGGCACCTCCAGATAATGAAACTTCTCAGGAAAAACCATATATTCTGACAAAAGCCGATATGGCCAGAGATCCTGCTCATATCGCGGCAGAATGGCGTGCTCAGGCTCGAATCCGGCAATCTTCAAAGGTTTTTCGGGTGCCACCCGCAGTATCTCACGCGGTTGCGAGGCCGGGCTCAGCCACTGGCAACCCAGCGACTTCATGATGATCGTGTCTAGCAGCAGTTCCGACGATTCCTGCGAACCTCGAATGTAAAATCGCAGGCTTTCCAGCCCTTCGAGCTCGTGCCACTTCAGGCCACCATAGAGATTCAGCCTGATATGGATCGCCGATTCCATCGCTGTCAGATGAAAAAGGCCCCATTCCGCAGGCACAGGCAGTGTCAGGTAGCGTGCCGATATGGTGCGGATGGGCCAGATCCGCGTCTCCTGGCCTGTGTGAAACACAATCCGGTCGCCATCAGGGGCCACTGATTCCAGCAGAGTTCCACTTGGCACGCCTATGCCTGTTGTGATTCGGGCACGTTTCGGGTCGATTTCAAAACCGACCGTGCACATTGATGGCACAGGCCTTGTAAAATGCGGATAAAGATGGTGAACCAGGCTTTGCACCAGCTCGGGATATTCGTCGTCGAGCTTCGTGCGAAGCCTCGCCGAGAGCAGGGCAAATGCTTCAATCAACCGCTCGACATGCGGGTCGGCACAACCATCACTCTCAAGTAAAAGCCGTGAAGCCGCCAGCGGATAACGGGCCGCAAAATGGCGGGCCTCGTTCCTGATAAAACCAAGTTCTTCTTCATACCTGAGATAGAGTGGGTCAAGCATCTGTCCGGTCCGGCTCACGTCGCCATCAGCAACGATCAGACCACCATTCCCTCAAAATGTTTCGCCTATTGATCAACCGTATCATTCAATTCAGGAAAATCAATAAGCGTTCTGCCAGAACTGAACTGCATCGCCGACTGAAACACTAGCGCAGGCGAAGGATCAATCCTCAGCAACCCGTGAATCTCAAATTCCACCTGCGAAGGTTTTCCGAGTTTCACATTACGCAAGACCACCCTGACATTTCGCAGCCTTGGTTCGAAAGTCTCAATCGCCCGTTCGACATCCTCAATCACCGACTCCCACACCTGGCGATCACTGCCCGAGATCGATGAAATATCGTAAATCCCAAAGTTCAGAATACTTTTGTTGATCTCTTTGAATCCGGGGCCAACCTTCAGAGGCGTTCGCGGCGTGTTGATCAAATTCTCAAGATCGCGGCGAATCGATTCAAGCAACTGGTTCAGCGAAAATCGATTCACATGCGCCGTCTCGTCCGTCAGCCTGTCCAGAAGCGACGGCCTGATATTCATTTCAACCAGGTGCTTGATCGGAGCCGTTTTTGATCGGGAATTCATTGATCCGGCCACTTTCCTGAATCAACCTGCCAGTCATTCACGAACAAAATCACGCCACTGCACCACCGCAATGGCCGTCTCTCCGTCAAAGAACCATTCCTTCTGCCCCTGGCCACGCAAAAGGCCGCTTTCACCCTCGCTTTGCCAGTCAGTCGCACGCCCCAGCCGCAGCTCCTGATCAGATAGCCCCGAACTGCCGGCGTAAATCAGAGGCAGAAGCACATTGCCCGCGTCGTTTTCCATCTCAAGCCGCGCCGGCAGCCAGATCAAATCCCGCGGATATTTCGGCTTCTCGGCCGAAATCAGTTGCACCTGGCTGATATCTACCCAGAAATATTCGCCCTGGGCAAACACCTCAAGCACCGGGCCCAGCAAGTCGTCGCCATCGCGTGCAGCCACAAACGACTGCCCATTCAGCTGAAATGGCCTGGCCGCTTCAGCCGCCTGCTCAAGCCCGACGGCCTTCGCAATCGCTTCCGCCCGGGCCTGGCCCTTGTGCTTCAGGGCTTCCATTCGCCACTGCATCGCCTCAGTCACCTTGCCCAGCACGTCTGGCGGTTGGCCACCTTCCATCGCCCGGGCCCGCTTTCGTTCGCTGGCCAGGCATTTCAGGTAAAGCTGAACGCCAACATCCGCTTCCGCCTGATTCGTAAGCAGGGTGCCAAGCTGTCGCTCAGCCCTCTCCCACTCACCACTGAAGCTGAAAAGTTCGATCAGAAAAAGCCGGGCCCCTACATCCATCGGATGATCGCGAACCCACCCCAACTGGGCTTCAACCGCCTCGGCCAGCCGGCCCTGAAAATAACAGTCTGTGGCAAGTTGTCTCTGATCCATGGGGCTTATCTTTTGCTCAGGCCTTGACACGGAACATGCCTGGCCCCTTCAGGGAATCCAGGCATGAACGGTAAAAAGGGTTGTGACAATCCGGGCAATCAGACCTTGTTCTGGGCGACCACGTCGTAGCCCTTCTTGTTCGGTGTGCCCTTCTTGCCAGTGGCATCCTGCGGGGTATAAGTGATCGTGATCTGCTTGAAGCTCAGTGAAAAGCTTGCACCAGGCGCATCACTGCCCGAACCGCTGTTGCCCGAGACGTTGTAATTGCTCACGAACACTTCCGTCAGGTCAATCTGATAGAAAACGTTCTGGGTGCCGCCCGACTTGCGGCAAACCAGCGTTGCCTTGGTGAAGTGGTTACCCATAAGGCAGCTTTGATACAGGTCAGGGTCGGCATTATCAACATCCTTGATGATGTTGATCTGGCTTGGCATGCCACGGCTGGCACCCGAACCACCCGAACCCGTGCTTACGCTGGAGGGATTCGATGCACCAAACGAAAAGCTTTGAATCATCATTTGTGGTGCAGGATTTGCTTTGTCCTGTGATTCACCCTTGATGCCTTCAATCGAAAGATACATATCTGGCATGACTATTCTCCTTGTTCAGATAGCCTTAAATTGCTTCCACCAAACATTTCCGGGCCTCATTTGACCCGTTTCACACAGTTATTACGATCAGCCATGAATTTGGTTCAGGCTGATCGAAAAAAATTGTTAGCCGGCTTTGGGGACTTCAGCCACCAGCCGCATTGACGCGCTCAAGGCTTCCATCTGATAATGCGGCCGCAGATAGGCCACAGCTTCAAACCAGCCGGGCTTGCCCTTCACGGCACGCACTTCAATATTGGCTTCCGACAGTGGCCGCTCGGCCTTCGTCTGGTCGCTCGCACCGTCCGGGTTCACCGTATAATTGAAAATCCAGTCGTTCAGCCACTGCGTGCAATCCTTCACTTCCATGAACGAGCCAATCTTGTCGCGGGCCATCACCTTCAGGTAATGTGCAAACCGGCTTGTGCAAAGCAGCAGATTAAACTTGGCCGAAAGTTCGGCATTGGCATTGGCTGCCGGATCAAAATATTTCTTTGGCTTCTGGCACGAC
>JBJTRR010000260.1:0-2932 GCA_046076185.1 bacterium
ACATCACCCACATAAGAATTAAGCATCAGCCCGCTGTCAACTGTCGTTGACAAGCTCGAGCCATCCAGCTTGTAAAGCTTCAAGTTCGACACATCAAGCGTGCACTTCGTCCGGTATAGGGCCCCTGAAGGTACTGAGCCCCGCACAAAGAACAGGTTCTGGGCACCGCTGGGCAAACCTGCTGGTGCAACCCCGACAATATCAATGCGACCGGGCACTGTGACGTTGTAAGTCAGATCGAGGCTTGCTGTCAGCGATGCTGGCACAACCAGCTCAGTTA
The DNA here is from genome assembly GCA_046076185.1 of bacterium. Classification (GTDB taxonomy): domain Bacteria; phylum Planctomycetota; class Planctomycetia; order Isosphaerales; family Isosphaeraceae; genus QWQI01. The sequence goes on from JBJTRR010000260.1 coordinate 281, forward strand.
CAGTTATCAGAGCCGGGTCGTAGTTGATCGACATTTCAAAGCTGTAAATGTCAACGCCATCGCTGATTTTTACCGGAATGCCATTATCTGTGGGGTTCACCCGCAAGTCCTGCCCGGGGCCCCGCACCACATCAGGTATGGTCAGCGTTTTGGTGGTAGCAGAGACAGTGAAACTGTTCAGGTAATTTCCGCCGGGAGTGCCATCGCCGTTGCCGTCAAGCAAAGTTCCATCCGACGCACGGAAGGCATTTGCATCTGATCGCAATTTCACGCCGTAAGTGCCGGCACTGAAATTCACTCCTGATTTCACGAACTGCACCGACTTCAAATCGGCTGCAACAATCATAGACCCTTTCACCGCTGCACCGGTCGAATCTGTCACCACCATGTCCGCTTCTTCAGTCAGCGTATTACCAGTGTAAATGTCATTTATCTGAAGGCCGCTGGTGGCAATCGTGTCGTTAAACCGCACGCGAAGTATCGAGCCATCAACCACTTCAAAACTGGTAACACTGAAAACGGTGTTGGTCAGAGAAAATGTCTTGTTTGCAAGCCCTGTTGAACTTGCCGTGACTGAATAAGCACCGGCCAGGCTGATGGCTGTCAGCACGGCCGAAGTGGCCACACCGTCCGCACCCGAAACGGCTGTATTCGCCCCCCCGGCAAATGTCGCCGATGCCCCGCTGGCCGGCGCCGTGAATGTCACCGTCTTGCCTGCCACCGCATTGCCATAAGCATCTACCACTGAAATTTTCAGTGGGTTTGCATAGGCCACACCCACCTTGGCACTTTGCCCCGTCCCGCCCACTACGTTCATGGCTGCCGCCGCACCAGCGGTGTTTGTCAGGCTGAAGTTCACGCTGCCAAGCCCACTGGCCGAAGCTGTCACCGTGTAATTGCCAGCCACCGTGTTCGCAGTCACACCAGCCGATGTAGCGACGCCATCATAGCCTGTCACTGCCGTTAAAACTCCGCCCGTCAGGCTTGCAGAAGCCCCTGTGGCCGGCAGGGCAAACGTCACTGTCACGCCGGCCACCGGGTTCCCGAAGGAATCACTCGCTCTCACCTTCAAAGCCGCACCAAATGCTGTTGCCACAGTTGCCGATTGGGATGAGCCACTGAACAAAGCCAGCGATGCTGCCGTCGCTGAAGAATTGGTCATGCTGAATGCCGCTGAACTGGCACCCGTTGCTGAAGCCGTCACCGTGTAGTTGCCTGAAACATTGTTGGCCGTCATTGCAGCTGAAGTCGCGATGCCGTCAGCACCTGAAACAGCCACGGCCGAACCACCTGCATATCGCAGCGATGCCCCTGAAACCGGTACGGCAAATGTCACAGAAACACCCGGCACCACATTGCCGTAAGTGTCTCTCACCCGGGCTTTAAACGAATTGGCAAAGGCAGTCTCGACCGTTGCCGCCTGGCTTCCGCCTGAAACAGCCGTCACCGTGGCTGCCGCCCCGGGGTTAATTGTCAGGTTCACACTCACTGGCAGCGAGCCCGAAACCGAAGCCGTCACCACGAATGCCCCTGAAGTCGTGCTTGCCGTCAGCACAGGGGCCGTTGCCACACCATTGCTGTCGGTCACGGCTGATGTCACTCCACCAGCAAATGTGCCAGTGGCACCACTGGCCGGCACAGCGAATGTGACCGTTACGCCCGGCACAGGATTATTATTCAAATCAAGAGTCCTGATCTGAATCGTCTGGGCAAAAGCTGTGTTTACGGTGGCCGTCTGGCCGTTACCCTGGTAAATCACAAGCGGTTTCAGGGCGTTTTGATTGGTTGCCTGAATCGAGGCGCTGGCATAGCCTGAGGCCGATGCCGTGACCAGATATGTACCTGTGGTCGCGTTGGCCGTGAAAACTGTCGAGGTGGCAACGCCGTTAATATCCGTCACTGCCGTGTTCACACCGCCAGCAAAAGTGCCGCTCGCTCCGCTGGCTGGTGGTGTAAATGTCACCGTCACGCCGGCAATGCCGGCACCGGCCGCATTCACCACCTTCACCTTGAACGGGTTGGCATAGTTGGTGCCCACCGGGGCAAGCTGGCCACCACCCGAATCAACCAGCACCGTCGGGGCACCCACGTTTCGCAAAGCCATCAGGCCGTTGGCGGCCGTGGTGCCGTCGGGATTCACCGCCCGGAAGGCCAGCGAATAAGGCCCGCCCAGCAGGTTATTGGCCGTCAGCGTGGGGGCCGCTGCCACACCACTGGCGTTTGATGTCACGGTTGCCGTTGTCGCCCCGGCCGCAAAGCTGGCGGTTTGTCCATCTGCCGCTGCAAAGACCGACAATTGTACGGTTGCACCTTCTACCAGGTGATTATTCTTGTTTTTGATCGTGACCGAAGGGCTCGGGTTAAAGGCGGTATTGGTATTGGCCGTGGCATAATCGGCTGCCAGGGTCATGGTCACAGGGGCATCGTCATCATAAATCAGGCCCTGCCCGGTGTAAGGTGTCACTCCGGTTGAGGCGGCCTGCAGGTTGAAAAGCCGGTCGGGCTGAATGCGCTGGTTGCCCAGAATGGGCACATTGATCACCTGAGAATAAGCGCCCGAAGCCGTGATGGTGAAGCTGCCGATGACCGGCGTGTAATCAACGCCGGGGTTGCCGCCTGAAGATGCGTAATTGACGGTGATGCCGCCGAAAG
>JBJTRR010000261.1:0-1270 GCA_046076185.1 bacterium
GGCTATCCCGCATGAGCCGATAACTCTTGAAGTAGTCAAGCCGAACCCGGCTGACTTGGCACACCCGACCGTGAAATTTTATGAGACGGCCGAGGACTGGGCCGACTTGCTTGAGGGTCGCAAGGAAATTCGCGAAAAGCGCGTGTCGCTTCTGAAGCACCTGAAGCACCGCGAAGCCGCCCGATACCGAAAAATCCGCGAAGAGAAGAAAAAGCGGCTGAAAAAGCCTGAAGACGACGAAAAACAGAAGGAATAAAATGCAATTGCAATAAGCGAATTGCATTAATATTGAAATAAATCGCTTTCGGGGAAGCTGGCAACAAGGCTGGCTTTGCCCTGGGGGGTGGTGTGTTTATTTTATGGTATGTTTTAAATTGGTTCCACTCGATCACATGATCCTGTTTTAATTTCAGTTTATTTGGCCACAGCACCGCTGACAGCTTTGGTACGGGGCATTTCATAAAAATCGGTTGAAATCAGATATTTCGCATCGGCTTTCAGAAAGGGAGCATTGGTTGAAGGCCGGGCGTCAAAAGCCGTTCCATCCCACGCCACTCCGGCAAAATCAGCCAGCCCCTGCCCTGCAAAAGTACCCTTTTTGGGACCTGCCCCCACCACAACATTGCCTGAAATGACAACGCCATCGCTGCCTTTCGGAAAATTCAGAGCATTCTGGCCGCGAGAATAAATCACATTATTCGCCAGCACCATTCCCTGCCGGCCATTCCATGAACTGCCGCTGAACCCATGACCCGTGTTGATAATTGTATTATGCAAAACCTGCAGATTCACCGTTTTGCCCTGATGGTCGGTGCTTGCAAAACCAGCCCCGGCCCCGCTGATTATAATATTATTTCTGACAATTGCCTCGCCCTGAACCTGCATCGTATTATCGGCGCTGCGGCGGCAAAGGTTGCGTTCAATGATGTTCACCGGCTTGCCGCCCGTGCCATAAACGGTGATACAGGGATATTGTGTGTCGTGAATGTCATTTTCGGCGATCAGGTTGCCCCACGAACCCTGCTTCACTTCAATGCCATCGCCCTGGTCGCCGCGGCAGTCATGAATATGATTCCGGGCAATCACGCTTTCGCTCATGATATGCTGGCCATTGTTCGCCCCCAGATACATTCCCTCGGCATGCCCGCCGCCATGATGAATATGGTTTCGCGTCAAATGCAATCGACGTGTGTCAGCGCTGTTGGCACTCAGGCAGACTTCGCCGGTATGGTGAATATGGCATTTGTCAATCCACACATCAGAACATTGT
>JBJTRR010000262.1:0-1966 GCA_046076185.1 bacterium
GCCGAGTGGCCACGCAGGTCGTAAAATTCACGCCCGGTCTGCCCTTCCCACACAATCAGCCCGCCATTGCGGTCGCCCGAGGCCAGCAGAACGCCATCAGGGCTGAATTCCAGGGCCGTCACCCATTCCGTGTGCTTCTTCATTTCAAAGGCGAGCGAGCCATCGGCCGTGTTATAGACACGCACCATTTTGGAAGGGCCACCAATGGCCACCAGGCACTGGTCGGGGCTGCTGTCGGCGGCCAGCACCACGTCGTATTCTTTACCCACTTCAAACACGCGTTTGCCGGTTTTCACTTCCCAGGCCACGGCCAGGCCATTCTGCCCGCCCCGGCCACCGCCGGCCAGAAGCAGGTCGCCATTGCGGCTGAACCGGAGGGAATAGACAAAACCCTCAGCAAACGGGAAAACGGCCATCAGCCGGCCGGTTTCAGCATGATAAAGCAGCACCTGCTTGTGGGCACCCACGGCAATCAGCGGGGCCCAGGGGCTGGTGGCCACGGCGGTAATGGCCGTACCACGCGGGCTCAGCACAACCGGCTCGGTGGAAAGGCCCGGCTGAGGCATCGCCGGCTCGCCCGCAGGCTTGCCGATCGAGTTGGGGTCGAGCTTGAATTCAAACTTCGGCTTGGCCGCCACAGCGGCCTTGCTGCCCGAATTTTCCAGGGCGCCGCCTTCAATCCAGGCCCTGATGATGGCAATCTCGGCGTCAGGAATCTTGGCCGACATCGGCGGCATCTTCGGCTCGTCCGTCTGCATGACAAGCCCCAGAAGCGTCGAGCCGTCAGGGTCGCCCGGCTCAATCACCTTGCCCGAAGATCCACCGGCCATCGCCGTGGTGTAACTCTCCAGGTTCAGCCCGCCCTTCTGCTTGTCGGCATTGTGGCAGGAATTGCAGCGATTGCGGAAAACCCCAAGGGCCTGATCCTGAAACGTAACCTTCGCCTTGGCTTTGTCCTGGGCCAGCGCCGGGGCAGCCACCACAGCTACGGCCATCAGAAACGTCCAGAAGCATTTTTGATTCATCGCCAGTTATCCTTGCACAGACTCATGTTCGGGCTTGACCGTCAGATTGTTCAACAATGCCCCTTGCATGCGATTCGTCAAGATATTCCATCTGGCGAATCGCTCGGGGTTATGACGGTTCTATCAATGGTTAAACAGAAACTCGCGACTGTTCAGCAGTGCCCAGAAGAGGTCTTCCATCGCCTTCTTCGGGTCGGGCTCAAGTGCAATGGCCTTCTGCAGTTTGGTCAGTTCGTCGGCAGACGGCTTGCGGGCGAAGCAGCGAACGTAAAGGTCGGTGATCCGGTCCTCAATCTTCGGCTTCTCCTTCATGAGTTTTTCAACCACGCCGCCGGCCCTGATCTTGCTGTTCACGGTGTCGCCGTTAAGCAGGTGCAGGGCCTGCGAAAGCGTTGGCTCCATTTTCACCTCGCACGAGCATGGCGTTTCACGCGTGGCCCGCCCGAATGTGGTCAGAAAATAGGTGCTATAGCCACCGTCGGCAATCTGCACGGCACGGCTGCCAATGGGCAGACCGTTGAATTTATCCTTGGTGTCGGTCACGGTTGAGATCGTATCAAGCAGGCTTTCCGCCTGGATTCGCCGCAGGCTGGCATGGGCGAAGTTCTTTTCGTCAGACTGGTTCGACTCGTTGCGCTGGGTCGATCGCTGATAGGCCCGCGAATTGCAGATCTCGCGAACCAGCTTCCGCAGGTCGTAATTGCTCTGCGTGAAGTTCTTGGCCAGGGCGTCGAGAAGCTCGGGGTTGGTGGCCGGGTTCGACACGCGGAAGTCGTCCACAGGGTCAACAATACCAAGGCCGAAGAAGTGGGCCCAGACACGGTTCACGAAGCTGGTGGCAAAGAAGGGGTTACGCGGGCTGGCCAGCCATTCGGCCAGCAGCACTCGGCGATCCTTGCCCTTGGTGTCGGGGGCCTCTTCGCCCAGAAACTTGGGCGGCA
>JBJTRR010000263.1:0-3584 GCA_046076185.1 bacterium
TGGCACTTTTGACACGATGGGAACCCTTTGGCGGTTTGCAGCAAGATCTTTCGCGATTCAGACGCGATATTGATCGGCTTTTTTCAGGATACGGCGCCCCTGCACTGGCCTGGCCAGTGACCCAGGCTGTGACACCGGCCATGAATATTTCTGAGGATGATAATTTCATTTATGCCGTGGCTGAGATGCCCGGGCAGAAAATTGCAGATCTTGATATCACCATTACCGGCGAAAACCGGCTTACGATAAAGGGCCGCCGCGAGGTTCAATCGCCCGAAAAAGCCGAGTGGCATCGCCGGGAACGACCGGCTGGCGCTTTTGAACGAACAATCGAACTGCCGGTGGCGATGGATCCAGCTTCCATTGAAGCACGGCTTGAGCATGGAATACTTGCCATAAAAATGGCAAAGAGCCCTAAGGCCAGGCCGCGGCGCATTGAAGTCAGGGCCGAATGACAGTCGCCATTTTCGTGTGTCGAAATTCATCCATCTTACATCATGAAAAGGAGGTGCCCATTGGCACAATCAACCGAACTTGGTACACGAATGACAACAGAAACGGCACGTGTTGAGCCGACTCGTTCTCAATTCTGCTTCACCCCACGGGTGGACATTTATGAGACGCCTGATCAGGTTGTGCTTGAGTGCGATGTGCCAGGCGCACAGGCCAATGACATTGACATTCGCTTTGAACGTGGCGAATTGACGGTGAATGCCCGGGTTGCGCCCCGTAAAAGGCCAGGCAAGTATCTTGCGGAAGAATATGAAACTGGCGATTTCTATCGCACGTTTTCCATAAATTCCGAAATCGACAGCGAAAAAATCACGGCGGAATGTCGTGAGGGTGTGTTGACATTGCATCTGCCTAAGCTTGAAAAAGCCAGGCCAAAGCAGATTGTCGTCAAATCCGGCTGATTCGACTTTATCAATTACATTTGCATTTCAGTGATAGTTCAACACCGAGGAGGTTTGTCAGATGGCTGCACTTTTACCATGGCGAAGGCACAGGGGCGAGTTTGCCGGCGATGGCAATTCAAACCCTGCCCTGCGGGATTTTCCGACTCTTCTGCGCCGCATGCAGGGCGAATTTGAAGGCATGCTTCAGCGATTCGCTTCTGATTTGCCCGCCAGTTCGCTGGTGGATGGCTGGCATTGGGGGCTTGAGATGAATGAGACCGACGATTCATTTCTGATTCATGCCGAAGCGCCCGGCTTTGAAGCCGGCGATTTTGACATTCAGGTCAGTGGCAACCGGCTGACTTTGAGGGCGATCCGGAAGAAGGAGGGCAAGGCCAAATCAGCCGAGTATCAGGAGCACCGCGAGTGTTTTGAGTCGATCTCGCTGCCTGGCGGGCTAGATCTTGAAAAAATCGATGCGAGATATCACAGCGGCGTGCTTGAATTAACCGTTCCGAAAACATCGGATTTCAAGTCGCGCAAGGTGAAAGTCAAAGGGAATTGAAATCGAAAGGATTCCAGCAATGAACGACAGTGAATTGAAACGCGAAGTCGAGAATGAACTTCAGTGGGAACCGAGCGTGAACGAGTCGCAGATTGGCGTGATTGTGAAAGACTGCGTTGTGACTTTGACTGGTCATGTGCCGTCGTTCACTCAGAAATATATGGCGGAAAAGGCGGCCAAGCGGGTTTACGGGGTGAAAGCCGTGGCCGACGAAATTGAGGTGCGGTTGCCTGGTGATTTCAAACGCACGGATGAGACCATCGCACACGATTGCATTAATACACTGAAATTTAATTATTCAGTCCCTGAAGAAAAGGTGAAGGTTGTTGTGGCCAATGGCTGCGTGACACTTGAAGGAGAGGTGGACTGGCAATATCAGCGCCAGGCCGCGATGAATTCTGTGCGCGACCTGAAGGGAGTCAGGGCCGTTTACAACAATATTCGGATCAAGGCTGGCGGGGTTTCAACAGCTGATGTTCGCAAGAAGATTGAAGCTGCATTTCGCCGGAGTGCTGAAATTGATTCGCGACGGGTTCGGGTGGAAGCCACGGATGGTAAAGCCGTTCTCAGTGGCAGTGTCAGGTCGTGGGCCGAGCGTGAGGAAGCTCAGAATGCGGCCTGGGCCGCCCCCGGTGTGACAGCTGTTGAAAATAATATTACTGTCACGCCATGACATTTCAATAATGCAATTTCATTGGGAGTCCTGGTTTGAACAGGCCGGGCTCCCTTTTATGCCGTTATTTCAGAAATTAGTCTGTCGCGGGTTTTTCCTGCGATTTCAGGTCAACCGGAATTTTGCCAAGGCCTTTCTGAACAGCTTCCAGAATTCGGTCGGCGCGGAATGGCTTGTATAAAACGGTTGTCATGCCTTCGCCTCGGGCTTTCACGATCGAATGTTTCTGGTCGTAAGCAAAGCCCGTCATCAAAATAATGGGCAGGTTTTGCTGAATGCCACGCAGTGCGACAAAAATTTCATAGCCATTCATGTCGGGCAGAAAAATATCGCAGATGGCGAGGTTGTATTTTTCATTTCGAGCCAGCGCCACAGCTTCGGCAGCGTCTTTGGCCGTTTCAACTGTGGCTCCCCACTGGCCCAGCAAGTGGTGAGCCGCCCTGCGAATGGATTCGTCGGAGTCAACAAAAAGCACGCGTTGTTCGGCCAGGGGCGGAGTCTGCCTGATTTCCGGCGTGCGTGCTGCCGGAGGGGCCAGAGCTTCAACCTCGCGAATTTTAATCCGGATATCCCGAGCCCTGACAATCATATGCCGCAGGCGACGGATAATATCGTCGTCGTGGCCGACATAGCGATCCATCACGAAGGCGGCATCGTTCAAGATTTCGTCGACAGGCAGGGCGATTGACCGCCAGACTTTTTCAACACTTTCATGGTAGGCTCGCGATGTTTCGGCCTGAAGCAGGTCGAGCGTGTGCAGGGCCTGGGCCAGATTCTGGGCATAGATATCGAGAAATTGCCGGTCGCTTGCCGAGAAGGCATCAATAGACGATGCCTCAACATTCAGCGTGCCAAGGATTTGGTTCTGATCAATCAGTGGAATGGTGTAAGAAGAGAGGGCTTCGGCAGCACCTTCCAGATAAAGCGGGTCGTTGCGTGTGTTCCGGCACAGATAGCTGCGCGAAGTGGCGGCCACATGGCCAGTTACCCCCTGGCCAGTCTCGCCGGCGTAAAGCTCGCGATTTTCGGCTGTGGGTGTCATGCCCTCCGAGAGCAGTGGCAAAAGCCGCCCTGACGGCGAATCAAGCAGCCGGATTTCAACATTCTGAACGCCTAAAAGCTCTTTTAAGTCTCGTATGATATTATATTTAAGCAGGTCTGTCCGCTCTTCAGGGTTCATCTCTTTGATGTCCTGGGCGGAGAGATCCGAGAGCTTTTCACCAGCCTGATAAATTGCCTTAAGTTTTTCTTCCTGCTGCACTTCCCGCGTAATGTCACGCACCAGCACGATCAGGCGTGCTTCAGACGGAGGCTGATCTGAAGTGGGCGTGACTGTCACACCCAGATACTTATTCGCCTCGACGCGAAGCACGCAATTTTCTGGCTTGTGCGAGACCCTAGCGGCTTCCAGCGGGCAATCGTCCCGTTCGATAACTTCAGGCGCGCCGAA
>JBJTRR010000264.1:0-17805 GCA_046076185.1 bacterium
AAAACGGCCCCAGGCCACCATCGCGGTGGCATTCCACGCAGTTTTTCTGAATGATTCGCGAAATCTGGTTATGATAAGTGACAGTCGTATGATCTGTGCCAGCCTTCTCAAAATCAAGCGAGCATCCTGAAGGGTCAGTAACAGCCACTGTAATTTCCTGGTCTGCCAGCAGGTCAGCCACAGCGTCTGTCAGATAATTGTGGCGTGGCTTTTCAAGTGCGGTGCCCACTGCAAACTGGTCATCAACCGCGCCGCGATAGCGAAGTGTCAGAGCTTTGTCAAACAGCAACACTTCCGTGGTCGAGCGTGCACCCAGGGCCGTAGCCAGCTTTTCGTCTTTATCATGGATGTAAAAAGTATCGGGCGAAAACCTGGAGACAAGCTCGCGCATGGAATCGGCTGGGTCGGTCGCCACGGGATTGATGATCACCACGGCCAACCCCTTCTGCCCAAGCTCTTTCTCAAGCCGGGCGATGGTCGGCCCGTATTGTCTGGAAACAGGGCAGGTGGTGCTGTGAAAAAACACGACCAGGCCTTTGCCGGCTTGGCCGATAGCCTGCAAGTCAACGCTTTTGCCGAGCAAATCGATGGCCTTCAGCGCGGGCAATCGCCAGTTCACCGGGGCACTGTTTTCGGCCATGGCTGGCATGGCAATCAGGCCGAATAGGGCAAAAAACAGATAGAGTGGCAAATGGGCGGGTTTTCTCGGGCGTCTCATCTCGAAAGTCCTCTGCATGGGCTTTTTTTTGAGTTGTCGCGGGCAGATCGCTCAAAAGGCCCTGTCATTTTGAGCGTTCCAATAGTCCCAGAGAATCAGTACACGCCTCACGCGGGAAAGTTGCATGGTTTTTGGAAAAATCCCCGCTGTTAATTTTACCCGCTAATCTATTATGCTTGATGACTAATGGATGAATCAACCGACGCGACTTGATGAACCACATGTGCACCGCACAACCCGCGATAGCTGTTGAAAATCTGGTAAAAACCTTTCCAGGCCGCGAAGGCCCTGTGCAGGCCGTGCGCGGGCTTGACCTTGAAGTGCTTGCTGGCGAATGCTTTGGCCTGCTTGGCCCGAACGGTGCCGGCAAAACAACGACGGTTGAAATTCTGGAAGGCCTGAGCCAGCCGACCTCGGGCCGGGTGGAAGTGCTGGGCCTGAGCTGGGCCAGAGACGAAAACGAGCTGCGGCGACGCATTGGCGTGACCCTGCAGGAAACCCGCCTACCCGAACATTCCACCGTGCTTGAAATGACCCGCCTTTTCCGCAGCTTTTACTCAAGCGGCCCCGAACCGCTGGACGTGCTGAAGATGGTGGCCCTGGAATCAAAGGCAGGCAGCCTGGTCGAAACGCTCTCGGGCGGCCAGCAACGGCGGCTGGCGGTGGCCCTGGCGCTGGTGGGCGACCCCGACCTGCTCTTTTTTGACGAGCCGACCACCGGCCTTGACCCGCAATCGCGGCGGCAGCTTTGGGATGTCATCCGCGACCTTCAGGGGCGTGGCCGAACCACCGTGCTGACCACTCACTATATGGACGAAGCCGAACGCCTGTGCGACCGAGTGGCGATTGTTGACGCCGGCAAGGTGATTGCCCTGGGCAGCCCGCGAGAGCTGATTCTGAAGCTTGGCGGCGAGCATATTGTCGAATTTGCCGTGGTTGGCGATTCGCCACCGGCCGAGTCGTTTGCGGGTCTGGCCTCAGTCCAGACAGCCCGGGCTGAGGGCGACGGCTTTGCCCTGACCGTTTCCGAGCCGCATCGCACCATTCCCGATCTGCTCGCCCGCCTGGCTGCCGATGGCCGGGAACTCGCCCGGCTGACAACCCGCCAGGCCAGCCTGGAAGATGTCTTTGTGGCCCTGACAGGCCGCCACCTGCGTGATAATGACGAAGCGGCCCCGGCACCCTCGCGACGTGGCCGCCGGTCGCGACGATAAATTCATGAATCCCGTTTTGTTCGAGAAATCCCGCACAAACGTATGAACACCAACAGTGCCTTCTTTCAGCTTTACCGTGCCCGCCTTCGCGAATTCTATCGCCAGCCCTCGCGGCTGTTCTGGGTTTATGGCTTCCCGCTTCTGCTGGCCGTGGTTTTGGGTCTGGCCTTTCGCGGCGGTGGCGAGCGGCCCTTGCTGCTTGATATGGTTGCTGATCAGGCCGCTTCGCCCAAAATCATCGGTATTCTTGAAAACCAGAAAAACCTCAAAATCAAAAGGTCCGATAAGCCTGCGGCCATGGCCCGTCTGATGGCCGGCAAAACGCCTTTGGTGCTGGAAGTGGGGCCTGGCGAAGACAAAATCGATTTTCATTTTGACCCGACCCGGCCCGAAGCTGTGGCCACCCGCTCGGCTGTTGACGACATTGTGCAACGAGGCCTTGGCCGGAAGGATGTGATCACACCCCGGAACGAACTTGTCACCGAGCCGGGTGCCCGCTATATCGACTTTCTCATCCCCGGCCTGCTGGGCATGAACGCCATGGGCGGTGGCCTGTGGGGCATCGGCTTTTTTCTGGTGAATTGCCGGGTGGGCAAGCTGCTCAAGCGGTTTCGGGCCACGCCCATGCCACGCAGCTCGTTTCTGGGGGCCATCATCGCCTCGCGGCTGACTTATCTCGTCCCCGACGTCATCGTGCTCATGAGCCTCGGCATGTTCCTCTTCGGCATGCCCATGCGTGGCGGCTGGCTTACGCTGGCCGTGGTGGAAGTCGTTGGTGCTTCGGCCTTTGCGGGCCTGGGGCTCTTGATTGCCAGCCGGGCCGGTTCAACCGAAGCCATCAGCGGCCTGATGAACCTGATCATGCTGCCCATGTGGCTCTTTGGCGGCATTTTCTTCTCGCCTGATGTCTATCCCGACGCTATGCAGCCCTTCATTCAGGTTCTGCCGCTGACTCAGCTCTTGATCGCCCTTCGTGCCGTGATCCTCGAAGGTGCCGGCATCTCAGGCATTCTCGTGCCTCTTGGCGTGCTGGCCACTTGGGCCACCGTGACTTTTACACTTGCCATGAAGCTCTTCAAGTGGGACTGATCACAAATAATCTTCGCGAATCGGGTAAAACACATCGAGTGCAAGAGCCGGGCCATCAATGGCCGTAACCGTGTGCGGCACACCGCCGGGAATGATCCACTGGTCGCCTGGCTCAAAAATCTCGGTGGTTTCGCCTATGGTGAATTTCAGCCGGCCTTGAATCAGCATTCCGCCCTGCTCGTGCGGGTGGGCATGCACCGGCACCACAGAATCAGGCTCGAACCGCACGACGGAGAGCATGATCTTTGCCCCGGCATTTGTCGTAATATCGACACCCGGAAAGAGATTTCTGGTACGACCCTGGCCTGAACGAATAAACATCTTTTGATTGTTGTTTTCAGCCATGACTGCTCATCTGCCTTTTTTGCCTGTGGTGCCGCCGGCCCGCAGCAGCCAGTTTGTCCAGTTCGCGATGAAGACCTTGCGGTCCACAGACCACTGTTTCTGAATGGTTTCGTTAAGTTTTGGCTCGCCGCCTGTGGCCGCCTGCACAAAGCTGTTGATTTTGCCGCCCTGGGTGCTTTTCAGCCACTTCATCAGGCTATAGGCTAGCGGCGTGGCCACCTGCGGCGGCAACTGATCTTTTAAAAAGGCCTCTGACCGTTGCTCCCACCCGCCGGTAATCCGTCCAGGCCCCACGGTTCGCGCCTCTGACAAAAGATTAAGATAGTAGATCTTGTCTTTGTCATAGGATTCGGCCATATTGAGGGTTAGACCGATTTTCAGCCATGCCGGGGCTACGCGATAGCTCTCAAGCACGGCTTTTGAGAAAGCCTCGACTGCCAGGGCATCGGCCGATCGAACTGTTGCAGTTGTAATGGCACCTTTTAACTTTGATTTTCCCTTGCCTGATGCCTTGCCGGCGGCAGGTTTGGGGGCTGAAGCGTCAAGTGCCGCAGGATCAACCAGAATCGCCATCAATGGCCATTCGCCATCGATCCGCCCAACGGTTTTCACCGTTGATTCCACTGCCTCAAAGCCGTTCTGCCGCTGAAATTCCACAAACTCGGCCGATCGTTCAAACACAAACACCAGCTCTCGACCGAAGTCTTTTTCCAGCGGGTTATTTGCCGCACCCAGTAGTTTTGCCAGCTCGTCTCTGGCTTTTTCCAGCGAGTCCAGCATTCCGGTGGCAACCGCCTTTTCCGCCACGCCCACCACGCCAAAATGGTCAGAGGTGGCAATCGTTTTCAGGTCGCTTTCGACGGAGTTGGGCCTGATTTTCGCCATGATGCCCGACAATGCCTTTTTTTCGGCCACCAGTCGCTCGTCGGCTGAAAGCCGGCTAACACGGTCGCGGGCAATCCGCTCGGCCGACCAGGCCAGTTCTCGCAGTGGCCGTTCGGCCGATTGCCCTTCATCAAGCTTTGCCCCGGCTGCCACCCAGCGGGCAATCGTGTCAATCGTCTCAAGGGCCAGTGCCCGCCGGTTATTGGGCATCAGTGGCTGTTCATCGCCGCGAATATGCCGCACCAGAAGGCTTTTATCGGCCTGGCCCGGCTCGATCACCATGCCCGACTCGCCCCCCGTCATCAGCTTGGCCGGTGTCGCCATGGAAAGGCTGCCACGCGACTGCTGATCGTTATGGCATTCTAGGCAATTGGCTACCAGAATCGGTGCAATATCGCGGGAAAATACAATTGGCCCAGCCTTTTTCTCCTGAGCCAGCGCATCAGCACCAGTTGCAATCAGCAAAATCAAGCTACAGACGAATGGAAGTTTCATTTGAATTGACATGTGTCACGCTCTGGCCGGCACTGGCTGCCCCTTCAATTGTCATAACACCTGATATCATAATTATTATAATACTTTTAATGCCCAAAATCCCGAGAAAAGCCGGATTAAACTTATTAATTCCACGAAACGCTTTATTTTACGGTGCCGGCCCTGATCGTCAGCTCCGTCTGGCTTTCGGCACTGGCGGATTTTGTCTGGTCAGTCGTGCTGACCCGCACGCGGTATTCGCCGGGGGGCACTTCCGGTGGAATCTGCCACTTCAGGGCCACATAATCGCCATCAGACTCATCGACGGCTACTTTCTCAAGCGTTTCGCGGGCCGAGGCGACAATCTGGTCGCGATCAGGCCGCACAAGCTCAACGGTCGCCGCCAGTTTCACCATCTTGTCGGCATTGCTTCGGGCCAGCCCTTCCATTTCCCAATAAACCAGAATGGTTGCCCCTGGGGTAATTTTCTCATCAGGCATCGCCACAAAATTGCCCCGGCCCCGAACGGCTGAACAGATTGCCACCCTGGGAATTACAATCCGCCCCTGGCCGGTGCTGGCCGCAGTTTCTTCCGGCTTCAGCGGCGGCAGCGGTTCCGTCACAACCGCCGCTTTGATCAGGTTTGAGTCAACGATCACTTTGTCAGAAAGTGGCTGAAGGGGGCGGGCCGGTGCGGTGGGCAATTCCAGCTCGCCATCAGGCTGATCAATCAGGCTCTTGTTAAGCTGACCCGAGCCGGCGACAAGCTTCTCAACAATGATTTTCGTGGTGGCCGGGGTCGCCACTGGTGCCGGCAATGGCGGCAGAGTGATGCCCTGGGCTGGCGGTTCAGGCGTTGGCGGCTGTGGCGTTGCGGCTGTGGCCTGGGCCGATGTTTGAACCAGTGCCGTCTCTTTTTTTGGCTCGGGCTGAAGCGAGAAAACCTTGGGAACCGGCCGGGCGGGGTCGAGTTCGAATTTCTGGGCCGGTTTGGGCAGCAAGTCCAGCCCCGTCAGTTCGTATGGCGATTTGCCCAGGGTCGGCTCGGCCTGCGGCGGAAATTGCCAGGCTTGCTGGCTGCGCGACATGCTTTGGCACCCCGCGAAAACGCATGCCGATAGCATCAGAGAAATGCTTCGCCAGCCGCTTGATTGCCGCCAAATGCCTGCGTTCATAGGGTCCATCCCGATTTCAGCCGCCATGCCATCCATACAGGAAACACAGTTTACTGAAAAGCCGCGAATCGACAACGGCAAATCATGTTGAATTTCCGGCAAAAAACCGGTGTAAATTTTAATATCATTATTCATATTAGCCTTAAACGTCAAAAGGTGTTTAATGTAATCAAAAAGTATTGTAATTTATAAACATGAAGAAATAGCCAGTTTCATCCACTGAAATTTCCTCTGGAAATTGGCTTCCGATAGCTGATTTCTCCTTCTCGCTTCATTTAAATTCAAGGCGGAAAATTGTATTTTCTCGCCAGGGCGAAGCTGCGCCAGGCGGGGAATGTCTGACTCAATCACCTGTCCGATACGTTCATAACCGCCCATGGTGCCGCCCGCGACACCCAGAATGATCAATTCCGAACCCGTCCACTGCACTGTGCCGGGAATCACTGGTTCAGAAAGCCGATCGGCACCTGATGCGGCCATGGAAAGCCCTGGGCATGAATGGACTGGCACGAGCCTGATGCCGACTCTGTTTGACTGTGGCAAAACCTGCCATTCTGTAGCAGTAAAAGTCTCGCTGATTGGCTGAAATGCAATTGCTGGAATATAATTTAATTTATTTTCTATGGAAATAAAATCAGTAAACGGGCTTTTGAAATAGCGGCACGAAGGATAGGCCAATTGCAATTCAGGCTGGCCTGCCGGTTGCAGCAGATTGCCTTGATTCAGGCGTGTTTCACTGGAATGACTTCCAAGCACCTGTTTCGCCTGCCATCCGCCGCCGGTAACAGCCAGATAGGAGCGGCACCCCTTGCCCGGGTGCCTCACTTCCAGCCTGTCGCCTGCATTCAGCCAGAAAACGGCTGTGTCGCCGTATTCTCTTGCTTCTGAATTGCATTTCAGGTGGTTGATCACCGCACATGGCCCTGCCACAGCCACATAAAGCGGTGAATTGGCCAGAAAAAGGCCACTTTTCTGCGTGATTTCAACGCAGGCCGCCCCGATGGCATTTCCCACAAGAAGGTTGGCCATTATGGCATGTCGTTTGTCAAACCAGCCGCCGGTGGGCACGCCATAGCGACGAAAGCCGGTGCGGCCGGCGTCGTGAATGGTGTCAAACAGGCCCTGGCGTTCAACGAGAATCGACACGCTGCCACACGCTCCTGACTTCCCAGCCCAGCTCTTCTGCCCACTGATGCACATTCCTGGCCAGGGCAATGGCATGCGGGCTGTCGCCATGAATGCAGAGTGAATCGACTGAACCCGACTCAACCAGCCGCATCATCTGATCGCGAATCTCTTCGTCATCTGTCAGAATGGCATCAGGCCGAGACCTTGGCACCAGCGTTCCATCTGCGATATAACGACGGTCGAGAAACCCCTCGCGAACCACCTTAACCCCATGTTCAGCAGCGACATGCGGCACCATTCCCGTGTTTTGCATCAAAAGGGCCATGCCCAGCCGCTTCGCCGCCCGAACCACCCCTAAAGCGATTGCAGGCTGCACTACGGACTGGTTATATAAAGCCCCATGGGGCTTGAGGTAAGGTAAAAACACACCCACGGCCGAGGCCAGTCGTCGCAGGTGCTCGCACTGGTGAATAACCAGTTTTTCAACCTCGCTGGCCGTCATTTCCATCGCTTTTCGGCCAAAATTTTCGCGGTCGGCATAGCCGGGGTGGGCACCCACCACCACGCCATGCCTTCGGGCCAGCATCATGGTGGCAATCGCCGTGGAATCGTCGCCAGCATGGGCCCCGGTCGCCACGCTGGCCGATGTTACCAGCGGCAAAAGCCGTTCGTCCTGCCCGCAACCTTCGCCCAGATCGGCATTAAGGTCGATGAAAAAGCTCATAACCAGCGGGCTCCAGATGACATAGTCTCGCGAATTTCGGTAAGTATTTCAGGTTCAGGCATAATTCCCCCAATCTGCGGCACAAATTGAAGGCGGTCGCCGGGGGCGAACCGGAAGAAGCTGCGGGAAAGATCAACAATTTCCACGTCAGTCCGGCCCAGAAGGTGCCAGCCGCCAGGCGAATCTTGCGGGTAAATGCCTGTCTGTCGTCCGGCAATGGCCACGCTTCCCGCCGGTACATGTGTCCTCGGCGAGCTTCGGCGGGCCATTCCCGAAATCGGCCCCGGCAAATAGCCGCAGTAAGGGAACCCAGGCTGAAACCCCACGGCATAAACCCGGTAAGGCACGGCGCAATGCCATGCAACCAAATGGTTTACGCTGATTTGAAAATAACTTGCGACCGTCTCAAGATCAGGGCCGTCGTAAATGACCGGTACTTCCACCGCTTGCCCGGTAGCCTGCGAGCCATGTTCGTAAGTATTGAATCTTAAATTGTTTATCATGCCATTGAGTTGATTTTCAAGAGTATTCAGTTGAGCCTCGGTGGCAGCCCGGCTTGCCAGAACAGCTACGCTGGCATAGGCGGGGACAATCTCCTCGACTGTGCATAAGCTATTATAAATTAATATTTTGTAAAGCTTTATAGCCGATTCTTCGTCGGGCAGGTGAACGAGCCAGCCGTGTTCGCCGAGGGGTTCAATGGTTGGGGCAGGGGGATTCATGCCGGGAATTGTTGGGTAAAGCAGGTCGAGCTTGCCGGTTTTTCGTATCGTCGTTATTCTAAGGCTTGTATGGATCAACCAGAAGAGACAATTTTTTGGTTCAGGTCTTTGGGAACACGAGATATTGCAAGACGGGAGTCTGGCACGATGGGTCTGTTTGCCGGAAAAAAAGGCGTGATTCTGGGTGTGGCGAATGACTACAGCATCGCCTGGGCAATCAGCCAGCAGTTGCTGGAACAGGGTGCCGAGCTTGGCTTTACGCACTTGCCGGGCGACAAAATGCGGCGCCGGGTGGCCAAACTGGCCGAACCCGCCGGTGCCAAAATGCTTGAATCGTGCGATGTTCAGAAAGACGAAGACATTGCCGCCGTATTTGCCAAGGCCAAAGAGGTTTACGGCACAATTGACTTCGTGCTGCATTCGATCGCCTTCGCCCCGCTTGAAGACATCAAAAATCCCGTTCTTTTGTGCAGCCGCGAAGGCTTCAAGACGGCCATGGAAATCAGTGCCTATTCGCTGGCCGCTGTTTCCAAATATGCCAGCGAGATCATCAATCCGGGCGGATCGATTCTGACGCTGACCTACTTCGGCGGCGAGAGGGTTGTCTCTGGCTATAATGTGATGGGTGTCTGTAAAGCCGCTCTGGATATGACAGTACGCTACCTGGCCTATGACCTTGGCCCGAAGAATATTCGCGTAAACGCCCTTTCGGCTGGGCCGGTTAAGACACTGGCCGCATCGGCTGTGGGCGAGGCCGACAAACTGGCCGGGCTTTATGAAGCTGTGGCCCCGCTGGGCCGGAATATCACGCGCGAGGAAGTCGGCTCGGCCGGCATGTTCCTGCTTTCGAACTTGGCCAGCGGCATTACCGGCGAAGTCATGCACGTTGACGCCGGTTACAACGTGATGGGCTCGCCCGGCCGCGCTGTTGAAGCCGCTAAAGAAGGTAAAATCTGACAGCGTAATGCTTTCAGGTCGTTCACTCTTTCGGGCCTGGAAACGGGTCCGAATTTTTTTGCTTACTGACAAAATGTTAATTTGTAGCGATAAATGAATCTGCGATTGAAAAGTTGATTGGCGAATATAAGCAGATTGATCAACTTCTCTGATCATCGGAAACGATAAAGAGGATACATCGAGATTGTGTAGGCAAGGATGAAAGCCGGGATGGCCTTGAGGGAGACGACAGGCATGGAAGCCCTGAACAGGCGGTTGTGGATGTCGGCCATGAGTGCCGCCGGTGCGGCAGCCGCCGCCGTTTTGGAAACACCTGCCACCAGCCAGGCTGGCGACCTGATGGTCGATGTGCGAGGCACCATTCGCCAGCATGGCGTTCAGGGCAAAATGACAGGCGCCCAGGCCATAGTCGGGGCCCTTCAGTGCATGAATGCCCCCTGTGTTTATGGCATTCCAGGCGCCCAGAGCAACGAACTTTGGGACGCCTTCAAAGCGGCTGGAATGCCGTATCTGCTTGTGGCCCATGAGTTTTCGTGCAGTGTCATGGCCGACGCCGCTGCCCGAGTTACTGGCTGGCCAGGCGTTTACAACATTATTCCCGGCCCTGGGATCACCAATGCCATGACGGGCATGGGCGAAGCCCTGCTTGACAGCGTGCCGATCGTCGGCATTGTGACCGATATTGACACCCGCCCTGGCGCCCCCATTGGCCAGGTGCATTCGCTGGCCAATGTGCCCATGCTGCAAACCGTTAATAAGCAAGTGTTTGTGGCTGAACATGTGAGCCAGTTGCCGGCTATGGTATATGATGCCTTTCACGCAGCGATTTCGGGCGAGCCCGGCCCGGTGGCTGTGGTTGTGCCTTATCATCTGATGACCGATACCTTTGACTTCAACAATCCGCCGCCGCCTTTGCCGGCCGTGCCTTGGGATGAAAACGCCTATGCCCAGGCCATGACACTGCTTGCGGATCGGTCTAAACGCATTGGCATCTATGCCGGCATTGGTTGCCAGGATGCGTCGGCCGAGCTTGTGGCTGTGGCCGAGATGCTTCAGGCACCTGTCGCAACTTCTGTCAGCGGCAAGGGTTCCATTCCTGAAACGCATCCGCTTTCGGTCGGCTGGGGTTATGGCGGTTACGGCACAAAAACGGCAGAAAACACCTTTGAGAAGGTCGATGTCGTGCTGGCTGTGGGCGTGAAATATAGTGAAGTCAGCACGGCGAATTATGCAGTGCCTGACCATCCCTGCCTGATTCATGTGGACGCCAACCCCAAAAACATCGGTCGCAATGTGAAGACGGCTGTTGGCGTGAACGCCGATGCACGTGTCTTTCTGCAGCGACTTCTGGGCGAAAATGCAACTCTGGTAAGAACTTGCGACGACAAACTTCAGCGCACCATAGCCCGGGCGAGGCAGTCGGACTTTGCCGAAAACCAGAGCCCGCAGGTTAAGGTCGCCGTTGACCCGATGTACTTCCTGACCCAACTGAACCAGACGATTGGCCCGGATGCCCAGTCGTTTATTGATGTGACTGCTGCAACCCATTGGGCCAGTGAAGGTTATGTCGTTTCCGGGCCTCGTCGCTATTTTGCTCCGGCGAATAACCAGAGCATGGGCTGGGCGGTGCCGGCATCGATTGGGGCTCAGTTTATTCAGCCGGGGCGGCTGACTGTCTGTGTCACGGGTGATGGCTGTTTCCTCATGAGTGGTATGGAGTTAAGCACGGCGGCTCGCACGGGTTTGCCGGTCAAGTTCTTTATTTTGGACGATGGTGCTTATCATTACATGCAGATGTTGCAGGAGCCGGTTTATCGCCGACCGCCGGCGACCGAGATTGCCTCGATCAATCATTCTCACTTTGCGGCAGCCATGGGTATGGCTTACAACGAAATTCTGGGGAATCACGATGTCGGGGCGGGCATTATGCGGGCCCTTTGTACGCAAGGCCCTGTGCTGACAAAGATTTGCGTGAGCTACGACGGTCGCGATATTCGCTGGCTTTCGGCCCTTCGGAAGAAGTATCTGAACCGGCTTGATCGCGACGACAAAGTGCGAATGGCCCGGCGGGTGATTCGCCGAACGGTTGAATTCAACAAGCAAAACGACTGATTTCTGTCGAAAATTCGATAAAAGCGGTACCAACCGGGCGTTGGTATCGCTATAAGTAACAGTAATCACGCATCACCTGCGTTGATTCCATTGCTCCCTTTCCACCTGATTGACAACAAGGATAGAACAACGATGATTCGACGCGCATTTATGGGCTTTGCCGCCCTTCTGGTTCTGGCCACAAGCACCGTCAGTGCTGCTGACAAAGGCTTTGCCGGCAAGTGGCTTTACAGCTGGGAACGCCAGGGCATGAAGGTGGAAACCACCTTTGAACTGAAGCAGGACGGCGAAAAGGTCACCGGTACGGTTTCGGGCATGAACGGCATGAAGACCGACATTTCTGACGTTGCTCTGAAGGACGGCCTGCTGACTTTCAAGGTCGTTCGTGAGCGCAACGGCAACAAATTTGCCCAGGACTACAGCGCCAAGGTTGACGGCGACACGATGAAGGGCAAGATCAGCATGGAATTCATGGGCGAGAAGCGTGAGCGCGACTTCGAGGCCAAGAGGGTTGACTGACTGACTCGCTGATTGCATTTGAATCAGAGCCAGGCCAAATGATGAGTCTGGCTTTGATTTTCATTTGACATGATTCTTTACCTGTAAGTTTGTAAATCATCATTTTTAATAGTCCACCGGATTCACTGCAAATGAAGATGAATCAAAAAATAATATCATCTGGTAATCGTCGGCTTACTGGAATTTCATTTCATCAGCGAATGGTCAATCATCCATTCAAATCATAATGCTGCTGATGGCCTGCCCGGTTCAATCTGAAAAGTAATATCTCAAGAAAATCATATATTGATTCAGGTAATGATCAATTCTGGAATGACATCAGAAATATAATCAGCACCATCGACAAGATCATCGCGACCGGAAATGCAATTGCCGTGCATGATTCCGGCCGCTTATTTGCAATGTCAATCAATGATCAGGGCCATCGCTGGCGGCGTTCCCACCAGGCTTGCGGGCGAGTGACCCAGGTGATCCGGTTGAGAAGCACATGTTCAACGGTCATCCAGAGAATGCGGATATCAAGCCAGAAGCTCCACCGCTGAATGTAATCAAGGTCATATTGCAATCGCTTGCGAATGCTTGTGCGGCCCCGCCAGCCATGCACCTGTGCCCAGCCTGTCATGCCCACGGGCATGGCATGACGAAGGTCGTAATCAGGCAGAATGCGGCGAAATTCATCGATGAACACCGGTCGTTCGGGCCGGGGGCCAACAAGGCTCATGTCGCTCCTCACAACATTCCACAGTTGTGGCAGTTCGTCAAGATTGGTGCGGCGCAGAAAGCTTCCAAGCCGGGTGCAACGGCTGTCGGCCGACGATGCCCAGATGGGGCCCGTGCGGCTTTCGGCGTCGCGCCGCATGCTGCGGAATTTGAATATCTCAAAATGATGGCCATTTTTGCCGATGCGTGTCTGGCTGTAGAAAATCGGCCAGCCCGAGCTTAACAGAATACCAATGGATATCGCTGCCAGCATGGGTGAAAGCATGACAAGCAGGGCGATGGCAAGTGTCAGATCAAGCAGCCTTTTCAGCATGCGTTCAGCGCGGGGGCGTGTCTGAAACAGCATGGCAGGCGGCACAGTTTCTGGCAGCAAGGAGGGCGATGAGGTTTCGGCGGCGAGTTCAGGCAGCCAGACTACGCTGACACCCGCGCTGCGAAGCATGGCAATCTGGCGGCGGATGCGTGTCATTGAGCCTTTGTTGGGCGAGATCACGACATGTGTGGGCTGGTTGGTCTGAATCAGCCGCGGCAGGTCGTCAAGATGGCCCAGCACGGGCACAGGCTCGCAGCCAGGGGCAATGACCAGCTGGCGTGTTTTGGAAAGTGGCCCCTTGGGCCGGGCGTGGCCCAGGTCAACATAGCCCAGCACCATGGCGGGCTGCGACGAGCCGCTCAATCGCATTCGGCGGGCGGTGTGCCTTGAATCGGCCCGCGAGCCGATGATCAGCACTCTGGCCGACTTGCCGATGCCGCCAAAAAGTGGCCAGGGCATATTTTCCACAGTGTTCTGGCCAGTTGCCGGCACGGCTGATACCTGCGATTTCATTGTTGCCCTTCCATGGGTCGGCACCCGGTTTTTTCGCGATGTGGGTCTTTCACGAGCATTGTTATTGACGCCGGGCCGCCTGGCTGTATAGCTTCAACACAGTTACCGGCAGGGGCCGGCTGGAATCTCACCCTGATTGTGCGGGGCGGCGACGCTAAAAAATGCAACCAACGGCGGCCCCCAAAGTCTCTGTGGTCATTGTCAATTACGAGGCCTGGGCCGAGACGAACCGGCTTGTCGAGACCCTTTGCGCCACTGCCGCTTTTACCGGCGGGGAAGCTGAGATCATAGTGGTTGACAACAATTCGCCATCCGGAATTCCGGCTGATCGCAGGCAGGCCGACGGTTTGAGGTGGATCGACCACCCGACCAATGGCGGATTCGCTGCGGGCGTGAACACAGGCTGGCAGCAATCCCGCGGCCAGTGGCTGCTGGTGCTCAATCCGGATGTTCTTCTCAGCGTGTCCGTCGCCGGGCAAATCCTCGCCCTCCCTGACAACATTCAAACCCTGGCCGGGCCACTGCTCAAGCCTGAGCGGGCGGGCATAATCGGGTTTGCACTGGTAAACCCCGATGGCAGCAGGCAGCCTTCCGTGGGTGCCTTCCCATCGCTGGCCAGGGGCCTTCCAGAACTCTTCTTACCACGAAATCGAAGACGCTACCAGATCACTTTTCCACAAAGAACGGCGGTTGTTGACTGGGTGACCGGGGCCGCTTTCCTCGTCAGGGCCGACACCATGGCCCAACTTGGCGGCTTTGACACCGACTATTTTCTCTATTTTGAAGAGACCGACTTCTGCCACCGGGCACAACGGGCGGGCTGGGCCACCCTCTATGAGCCCGGCATTAAGATCTGTCATGAAAAGCCCTTGCAGAATCGGCCCGCTTCGCCTATGATCCGCATTCTGACACGGCATAGCCGGCTGCTCTATTTCCGCAAGAACCGCCCGGCCCTTGAATTTCAGGCCATGTGCCTTGTTGTCAGGGCCGAAGCATGTCTCAAATATGGGCTGAGCCGCCTGGGCGTGGGCACTTACCGCCCCCCCGTGTGGATGGCAGTGCACCGGCTGGCAAGGTTGTTTCAAAGTGGCACTTATCCCGTGGGCGAAGCCGCCCGCGACTGGGCTGCTGCACAGCATGGCCTGACCGCCGGGTCTGAAAAGGCCTGAGACCGCACTGGCCTGCCCCCCCCTCAGCAAGACTTGACACCGTTGGTTCATGGAGGAGCCGGCAATATGACAACGCACGATCACTTTCGCCGCCTGGGCTGCCTTTTCATGGCCGTCGCCGCGCTTCTGGTCTGGCGGGTCAGCTCGGCAGAAGTCCTTTCGGCCGACGGCCTTCGATACACCGCCCAGGCGAAGCGAATCACGGCTGGCGACTGGTCGGGCGGTCTGGTTGGCTCGGTTGATCACCCGATGTATCCGCTTCAAATCGCCGCCGTGCGATCGCTGGCCGGCCTGCCTGAAATGCCCCGCGGCTGGCAGAACGCAGCGTGGGCGGCATCGCTGGTGCATGGCATTTTGCTGGTCATCCCGCTTTATCTTGTGGCCCGCAGGCTCTTTGGCGACGAACAGGCCTGGCTGGGCGTAGTTGCGTTTTATGCCGTGCCGTTGACAAGCCAGATCCTGGCCGATGCCCTCAGTGAAAGCACCTTTCTGCACTTCTGGTGCTGGTCGCTCTGGTTCGCCCTTGAATTCCTCAATCGCGGCCGCCCCGGCTGGCTTGCCGGTGTGGCTGTGGCCGGCGCGTGTGCCTATTGGACACGCCCGGAAGGCATGCTTATATGCGTGGCTCTGGGGCTGACAATCCTTCTGACACCCGTCCTGCCCCGCACGCGCATCGACTGGCCAAAATTCGGCCGGGTGCTGGCCATGCTGGCCGTAGCGTCGGCCCTGTTCAGCATTCCGCTGGTGCTTTCACGCGGGTCGATCGCCACCAAGCCGGCCATGGCCAAAGTGCTTGGCCTGAAGGCCCGGGCCAGTGCCAATGCCGTTGAACGGGAACGCCCGCTTGACCCCAACCAATCCGAGCTTCAAACCTGGTCCATTGCCGCAAAAGCCTATTTCAAGGCCACCCGCCAGGCGACCACCACACCAGGGCTGGTTCTTGCTGTTGTCGGACTTCTCCTCTGGCGCAGCCCCAACGCCGCCGCAGCCCGGCAGCGCTTGCTGGTTTTTATCATCATGCTGGCCAGTGCCGCCGCCCTCATTCGCCTGCACGCCACACAGGGTTATTGTGCCCCCCGCCACACCATGGTGCCCAGCCAGTTGCTGCTTCTGGCAGCAGGCTCAGGGCTATATTGGCTGGGCGAGCGTATCATGAATCTGGTTTCGCGAATTCAGAAGCTGCCGGAAGGGGCCTTGCTTGAGCCCGGCCCACTGGTCTGGATACTCTTCGCCATGATCTGGGGCGGCCTGCACACCGCCGACTTTCTCAAGCCAATCGGCAACGACGCCCTTGGCTACAGACTGGCCGCTGAATTTCTGGGCCCACAGCTCAAGCCTGGCGAACCGGTGGCCGACCTGACGGGCTGGGCACCATTTTATGCCAACCACCCTGGCTATACGTTTGCGACCATCAATAATGCCTTTAACGACCCGAATCTGCGCTATGTCGTTGTGCGCGAGGCCCACCTGATCGGCCCCTGGGATTATTGTCAGACGATGAAAAACCTGACGGCGGAATCGGCCAGGGTGGCTGAATTTCCGCCACGCAATGAAGGTTCGAAATCGCGCGTTTCGCGAGTGATTGTGTTTGAAAAGCCACTGAAAGTCGCTGTCAGAAAATCATTGTAAGGCGTTTGTTTTGGATCTGGTTGTAATTTCAATGTTAGTGGGGTAAATGCAATTGGCAATGATCCAGATATGAAAATATAAAATTATTCTGAAATATTTTAATACGATCATCCGCCAATGCCTTGAATCAGGCATTTGACGGCTGAAAGATCCTGTTTTATCTGGCTCTTGTAAAACAAATCTTATGCAACTTCAAGTAGCTTGTTGATATCATGCCGCCTTAAGCGTTCTTCTGCGAAGAGTTCGCGAATGGCATTGAGGTTATTGATATCTGATAGTGTGTCAAATGTATTGTTGAACCGAATGTCCAGCGATTCGAAATGATGATCTTCCCAATGGCTGAGAAGCTGTGCTGCATGAATCAGCGGCAGGCTTTCAAATTCGCCATCGGCCAGATTCATCTCCAGTTCGACAAGGTCATCATCGGTCAGCAGCGGTTCGGTCGCTTCACGAATGATTTTTGCCAGCCTGGGCGATTTTGCAGGGTCGGCTCCTCTGGGCATAAGCTGGTCGTAGCGGAATTTGGCGGATTGCGAAGCCTTTTGCTCAAAAGATATGATGGCCGGACGTTTTTCCGATTCCTGTATCTTATCGGAAAGAGCCGCGTTCTGGGCGTTTAACATTGCTTGTTTAGCCGCATCTTTCTCTGCCTTTCTGGCAGATTCCCGCAATCGGCGTTCCTGTATTTGGGTCAGCATGCGCAGTGTCTGGTCGTGTCTTTGCTGAAGGATTTTCCGATCAGCATTGATATGGCGCAGGCTTTCATTATGTTCAGGTGAAGCCTGATAGCTGTGAGTGAACTGTTTTCTGGCGTTTTGCTCGGCTTGATAAAGCAGATTTAATCGCTCGGTAAGGCGTATCGTTTCACGGGTCGCTATCTGGCCGATGCGATCCATAACGGGTGCGGCGTCGGTTTTGCGGGTTTCGCAGGTTTCGCACCATTTTTTCATGGCGATTGTCAAATCAGGTGTTGCCACATTGCTCCAGTCGCTTAAAAACTCGTTGATATCAGGTGCCGAGGCGACAAAGAGATTGACCAGTTCCTGGCCATCGGCGATGGCTTCAAAGGGGTTCAGGCTACCGCCAAATTGGGGCAGAAGGCAGTAAAGCAGGCTGGGTGGCAGCGACGTTGTGCCGCCGGTTTTGTAGCCCTTCAGGATCGCCCATAAACCCATGAGAATGCGGACACCGGCGACCGTTTTCAGGATGGTGAAGCAATGGCTGTCAGGTGAATTTTTCCAGAGCCCAAGATGTTCATAAAATAGATCATCCTGCCTTTTATCAAAGAGTTTCTCGGCATGTAGGCGGAGTGATTCGAAAAGGGCTGACCTTCGGGCGTCGGCATCCTGAATCTGGTGCCTGACATTCGCCAGATCGTGAACAAGCAGCGATTCCGATG
>JBJTRR010000265.1:0-1294 GCA_046076185.1 bacterium
CGCCAGCCCGCTAATATAGAAGCGGTAGGGCGCCAGCCCTCCGATGATGATCTAAAGCCAGAATCATGACTGACACCACCCCTGCCCGGCTCGGCGAAAAAGGAGTTGTGTAAAGATTACCCGAAAAATGAAGTGATACCAGAGACATCGGCTGGCTTGCGCCAGCCCGCTAATACAGAAGCGGCCGGGCGCCAGCCCTCCGGTGATGATCATAAACAAGAAGCCAGCCCTCCGGTGAAGATCTTAAACAAGCAGCCAGCCAGAATCATGACCGGCACCACCCCTACACTGGCGAAAATAGCAGAAAAATCCATTTGCATAATGCCGGCGAAGAGTGTACAAATAAACAAGTCCATTCCAAAAACAAGTGTCTGCCTTTCTTTCAAAAGCCGTGGAGGTATTATCGTGGCGCGGTCTCGGCAATGGTTCTGGCCTGGCTGGAACGCACCAGCAACGGTGCCGCGCGGGCAGCTTGCCTTTTGTGGCCTGCTGCTGATTTCGTTCGCTCTTTTGCCACCAGCGGCTGCGCAGGATAAGCCCAGGCCCGACGCTCCTGCCGACACCCTTGCGGCTGCCGTGCCGCAACTTTTTGCGAAACACTGCCAGGAATGCCATTCCGGCCCCATGCCCAAGGGTGAATTCTCGCTGGCCAGCCTCGGCCAGAACTTTGCCGATCCGGCAAATCGCGATCGATGGGAAGCCGTTGCCGAGCAGCTTCAGGCGGGCACCATGCCGCCCGTCAAAAAACCTCGTGCGCCAGCCGCCGAAGTCAAGGCGGCACTCGACTGGATCGGCATGCGCATGGCGTCTGTGACTGTTGCCCGAGACCCTGCCGCGAAATCGCCCGCCGGCCTTGCGGGCATGCGGCGGCTGACGCGAAACGAATATGCCAACACCATTCGCGACCTGCTGAAAGTGGACATCGACCTGAGCGACCTGCTGCCGGCCGAAACGAACACAACCGGCTTTGATACCAATGCCGAGTCGCTGCACATTTCGTCGCATCTGCTGGAAAGCTATCTCGCGGCGGCCGACCGGGCCATTGATTCAGCCATCGCCTCGGGGCCCAGGCCCTGGAACAACAGCAAACGCTGCGATATTAAAAACGAACGGTCGATCAAGCCGACCGGCAGCGTTTATCGCCACCTTGGCGACGGTGTAGCCATTTTCGCTACATCGGTGCCTTCAAACATTCAGGTCACACTTTGGCAATATATGACGCGTGTCCGTGCCCGGTATCGCTTTCGTATAACGGGCTATGCCTATCGCACCGACAAGCCTGTGGCGTTTCATG
>JBJTRR010000266.1:0-3690 GCA_046076185.1 bacterium
AAATGATATTAGATACAACAGACTCGTAAAGGTAGGCGATGGATGTTCATCCCGCTCGGGTCTGGATTTGAAACAGGAAAGCGAGTTTTCTCAAGATGCTTCGCACCGCTATTGCCGCCGTGGTTTTGTCGTGCCTTTCAGCCCTCACTGGCCATGCCCAGGTGATTTACACCTCAGTGCCAACCACCACGACTTACATCAGCGAGTCGGTTGTTGTGCCGACAACCACCGTCATACCGACAACCACGACGACGGTCATTCCGGCCACCACAACCATCGTCCCGACAACGACCGTACGTTACCTGCCTACAACGACTTACCGCACGGTTGATACCGTGGTTCTGCCGACATCAACCGTCGTGCCGACGACCACAACCACCGTCATTCCGACAATCACAAGCATCGTGCCGACGACTACCACAACAATCATCCCGACCACGACAACGATTGTCCCAACAACAACCACAACCATCGTCCCAACATCGGTTTATGTACCGACCAATGTGCAGACGATCTACACCCGTGGGCTGTTCGGCCGTTTGCGTCCAACAGGCGCCATCGTTTATTGATGCGTCTGACTCTGGCTGAAAGCCAAACCTTTCGAACCGGTGGCATTGTCGCCGGTTTTTTTGTTTGAATTGCAGATCGGCGAAATTTTTTATCGAATCTCGCTACCGGTTTCTGTATATTAACGACTACACCGATGAGGCCACCGCTCGGAAATATCTCTTCCTCGCGTCGCCAAAATGCTTCACCTACCGACTCAAATGAGATTCCTGGAGATTTGCTCCTCATGTCAAGAATGAAGAGTTGGCCAATTCTGGCCTTGCTCGTAATTTCAGGCCTTTACAGCCCGGTTTCAGCCGAATCACTCGAACTGAAAAAAGGCGATCACATTGCGATCGTCGGCAACACGCTGGCAGACCTGATGCAACACGATGGCTGGCTGGAAGCCCGCCTTCAGGCCCGATTTGCGAAAGACGAACTGGTCATTCGCAACCTTGGCTACTCGGGCGACGAGCTTTCGCTGAGACTGCGTTCGGCAGCGTTCGGCACCCCCGACGAATGGCTGGATCGTGTCAAAGCAAGTGTTGTTTTCGCGTTCTTTGGCTACAACGAATCTTACGCAGGTGAAGTTGGCCTGAAGAAATTCAAGGCCGACCTCGAAAAAGAAATTAAGGGCTGGCAGAGCAAGCAATACGACGGCAAAGCCGCCCCCCGAGTCGTCATTTTCTCGCCCATCGCTTTCGAAAACACCAAAAATCCCAACCTTCCCGATGGCTCGCAGCACAATCTTCGCCTGAAGCTCTATACCGATGCCATGAAAGAAGTGGCATCGGCAAACAAGGCCCACTTTGTGGACATCTTCACGCCCACTTCCGAGCTTTTCGCAAAGGCAAGCAAGCCATTAACTTACAACGGTTGCCACCTTTCGCCTGAAGGTAATCGCGAACTGGCGGAAATCATCGAAAAGGCCCTTTTCGGCAGCCTGAACGAACCAGGAGCCGAAAAGCTTGAAGCCGTTCGCAAAGCGGTTCTTGACAAAAACCATTTCTGGTACAACCGATACCGAACCACTGACGGATACTCGATTTATGGTGGTCGTGCCGACCTCAAGTTTGTCAATGGCCAGACCAACCGCGTTGTCATGCAGCGCGAGATGGAAATTCTCGACGTGATGACGGCCAACCGCGACAAACGCGTCTGGGCCGTTTCCAACGGCGGCGATCTGAAGGTTGATGATTCGAACACCCCCGACTTCATTTCGGTCATCACCAATAAACCTGGCCCTATGGCTGGCGGGGCTCACCCTTACCTGAATGGTCAGGACGCTATCGCCAAAATGAAGGTGCCGGCCGATTTCCAGGTGAATCTTTTCGCTGACGAAACGATGTTCCCCGAACTGGCGAACCCAGTGCAGATGGCCTTCGACACCAAGGGCCGGCTCTTTGTGGCCGCCTGGCCAAGCTATCCACACTGGAAGCCCAAGGATGAGATGAACGACAAACTTCTCATTCTGGAAGACACAAACAACGACGGCAAGGCCGACAAACTCAAGGTTTTCGCTGACAAACTGCACAACCCGACCGGTTTTGAATTCTGGAACGGTGGCGTGCTGGTGGCTCAGGCCCCGAACCTGGTCTTCCTGAAAGACACCAACGGCGACGACGTTGCCGATGTTCGCCAAGTTGTTATGACGGGCGTAGATACAGCCGACACCCACCACACCATCAACAGCTTCGTGATTGATCCGGGTGGCTCGCTTTACATGCAGGAAGGCACCTTCCACCACAGCCAGGTGGAATCGCCATGGAAAGCACCTGAACGTACAGCCAACGGTGCCGTGTTCCGCTTTGAGCCTCGCACGTCAAAGTTCGAAGCCTATACAAGCTATGGCTTTGCCAATCCGCACGGGCACGTTGTCGATGCCTGGGGTCAAGATTTTGTAACCGATGGCACAGGTGCCGTAACCTATTGGGGCACTGGCTTCAGCGGCTCGATTGATTTCCCCCGCAAGCACCCCCGCTTCAAGCAGGTCTATCAGCAACGCACCCGCCCGTGCCCAGCTACCGAAATTCTTTCCAGCAAGCACTTTCCAGATGAATTTCAGGGAGACCTGCTGGTTGAAAACGTGATTGGCGTTCTGGGCATTCTGCGATACAAGTTCAAGGATGCCGGCTCGGGTTTCACGGCCGTTGAGCAGGAGCCGCTTCTGCTTTCTGACGACCCGAATTTCCGCCCGGTTGACTTGGAAATCTCGCCTGATGGCTCAGTCTATTTTGTTGACTGGCACAACACGATCATCGGTCACATGCAGCACAACCTGCGCGACCCGAATCGCGACCACGTTCATGGCCGGGTTTATCGCATCACTCACAAGAACCGCCCCCTGGTTCAGCCAGCCAAAATCGGCGGCGAGCCCGTTGCAAACCTGCTTGACCTTCTCAAGAGCAAGGAAGACCGCGTTCGCTATCGTGCCCGTGCCGAGCTCGGCAGCCGCGAACCCCAGGCTGTTCTGGCCGAACTCAAAACTTGGATGGCAACCTGAGCAAGAGCGACGCCGATTATGAACACCACGTTCTGGAAGGGCTTTGGCTGCATCAGAACCTGAATGTTGTGAACGAATCACTTCTGGCTGACGTTCTCAAGAGCAAAGACGCCCGGGCCCGCGCTGCAGCCACCCGCGTACTGGTTCTGTGGCGCGATCGTGTGAAGGAACCGCTGAAGCACTTGCAAAAGCTGGTGAACGACACCAACCCGCGCGTGCGGTTGGAAGCCGTTCGTGGCCTCTCTTTCTTCACGGGTGCTGATGCCGAAAAGGCTCAGGAAATTGCCCTTGAAGTCCTTGCACACGAGCAGGATGAATACCTTGAATATGTCTTCAACGAAACCAATAAAACGCTTGAAGCCCGAATCAAGGCAGCGAAATAAATCCCGGTTTGAATCATCCCGGCGATGATTCAAATGCAATTGCAATGGCCCGGTGAATTCATTTCACCGGGCATTTTCATTTCTTCAAATGAAATTTCAACCCGACCGACTCAAAAAATGCCGAACCTTTTTCTTACATAAAAAGGTTTCAGCTCGTCGGTAAAATATTCTTCAATTCCGTCATTTCCGGTGATCTGGATGATATCCAGCGGCGGGTCAGGAATTTCAATTCCATTCACCACCACACCGATATCAGCC
>JBJTRR010000267.1:0-1058 GCA_046076185.1 bacterium
TGAAGGTGCGGCTTTGTATAACCCCAGAATATGACATCGGTTAAATTCTGGCTACCAGCGTTCCTTTTTTTCGCACGATGCTTATTACATTTTAAATGGTGATGTGTGACGATCGCCCCAGCAGCATTGATGTCAGCTCGCCAAAAAGCAGCAGTGCCAGAGCAATATATAAAATTCCGGTGGCTGATTGCGTTGATCTGATCACGGCCGTTCGCCAGGCCAGCCATGTCGCCAGAAGCACCCCCACATAGCCCATAAGCACCCGCATGGCAAACCACATGAGAATAGAGCCATCAGAAAGATCTATCCCGGTTGAACTTGCAAAAATCACCGGCAGTAGTGTTGTCGCCAGTCGCACACCGAAAAACAGAAACATGCCGCGAACCAGCACAAGCAGCGGATCAATCGACATGGCCGGGGCTGTCAAATAATAATGCCCCAGCAGCATGGCCGTGAGCGTGGCACCCAGCCACATCGAACTGGCCACCCTGGCCATGGCTTCAAAAATGCCGCCTTCAGCATGCCCGGCTGTTGCTATTAAACCCATTGAGATTAACGACATAAGCCCGCACAGACCTCGCCCCGCCTTGGGCAGGCCAATGCCCCAGGCCACTGTGCCGGAATAGGCCAGAACGGCGAGCACAACCCAGAGGCCTTTTTCAGCGGCACTGCCTGATGTGCCCCAGCCTGCAAGCATTCCCAGAACATAAAGACCCAGCGCCACCAGGCACTGGGTTCGAAAAAAGGCGACGGGAATGGTTCGCCAGTTGATAATGGCCGACCAGGCCACCAGGCCGCAGGCCAGACGAATGCTGAAATCAGAAAGGAATGAGCCGGACAATTTTCTGCCACCCAGCCACTTGAATCACTCAATACCAAAAGGCCAAGTGGCAGGAAGGCGATTTGGGTTTGCTCAAAGCGACTCGCTGGACTTGCCCTGAATCAGGGCAAGCACTTCAGACCGGGTCGCGAGACGATCTTTAAATATACCTCGCATGGCGCTGGTAATAAATGTGGCACCCGGCTTGTGCACGCCACGAATGGTCATGCAACTGTGG
>JBJTRR010000268.1:0-6027 GCA_046076185.1 bacterium
CTTCGACAAATGCTTTTTTCTGATCTTCCGGGATCGTCAGTTCATCCCAGATGTCAAAAATATTTTCAGGATAGATGCCAAACTGGGCGAAAGGCATTTCTTGTTCCTGATACTTACCACCGTACCATGAAAGCGGCGATGCCGCCGTTACGCCTTCCATCCCGGCCACTTCTTCAACAAACCGGATCGGCACCTGAGCCGCAAACCCCTGGCTCGACATGGCAATAATACGATTGGAGCCCTTGAGCGAGTCGCTGACTTCAGAGTTAACCGACAGAAAAGACAGCATAATCATCATCAGAAACAGGCTCACTGATATTGAGCCTATCGTCAAAAGCGACCGCAGCGGATTTCGACTGATATTTCTCAGCACATAGCCCAGATACTTCATGGCGTAAAAGCTCCTTTTGCGTTCAGGCAACACCCATGCGGCTGCGTGCCTCGGCCTGGGTTTCGTCGCCCACAAGCTGCCCCTTGTCCAGCCGCAAAAGCCGGCTGGCCCGCGATGCCGCCTGGGGGTCGTGAGTCACCATCACGATCGTCTTCTCAAGGTCGCGATGCAGTGTTTCCAGCAATCCCAGAATTTCTTCGGCGGAAGTTCGGTCAAGATCACCTGTCGGTTCGTCGGCGACGATCAGTGATGGGTCGGTCACAATCGCCCGGGCGATAGCCACACGCTGCTCCTGACCACCGGAAAGCTGACGAGGATAGTGATCTTCCCGACCTTCGAGGCCAACAATTTTCAGGGCTGTGGCGGCACGACGACGACGTTCGCTACGTGAGACCGGCTGCAAAAGCAGTGGCAGCTCAACATTCTCCTGAGCCGTCATCACAGGGATCAGGTTGTACATTTGAAAGATAAACCCGATATGATCGGCCCGCCAACGCGTCAGTTGTGTTTCGCGAAGTGTTGAAATGTTCAGGCCGTCAACAATCACATCACCTGCCGTAGACCAGTCAAGGCCTGCGATCAGATTGAGCAGTGTCGTTTTGCCTGAGCCGGACGGGCCCATCAAGGCCAGAAATTCGCCCTGACGAACATCCAGATTCAGGCCAGTGAGCACTGGAATTGTCTGACCATTTCGCTTGTATTCTTTGGTGACGTTATGTATCTGAATCGCCAGTTGGTCTGACACGTCTGTTATCTCCAGTTGATCACCAAAAATCGCCGGTCTACCGGCAAATCCAGATCCATTGATCCATGATTATCCAATTCATACACCAGATTTATCAATCCGGTACACTCACCAGATCGTTCTCGCCCAGCTCGGGCTTGGGGCTCAAAACCACCCGGTCCCCAGCCTTCAGGCCATCTTCCACCTTCACCAGATCATCTGATCGCGATGACGTCAAAATCGTGACGCGATGAATCGTTTTATCAGGATCGATCCGCCAGACACTTGATTTGCCATCCTGCTCAATAACCGCTGCCTTGGGCAGAAACAGCCCGGCCACCTGCGTGCTTAGATATTTATTGTCGGTTGTCGGCAGAAAATTCACAATCGAGACCAGTTCCGGGAAGAGCCGATCGTCAGGGTCGGTAATTTGTACGTAAACCTTAACGGTGCCACGGGCACGGTCGCCCAGCGGCACTATTTTCCGCACTTTCCCCTGATACCGCTTGTTAGGGGCGGCCGTCACCATCACTTCAGCCGGTTGACCAAGCCTGACTTTGGCCAGCTGGCTTTCACTGATATCCGTTTCCACTTCCAGAAGTTGCAAATTGGCAAGGGTGACCACAGATCCTCGCCCTGAGGCCGCACCCATGCCACCCGGGGTGATCGTTTCACCGACTTCAGCACCCTTAGCCAGTACCGTTCCTTCAAATGGGGCCAGAATATGCATATTCTGAATGTTCTCGTTGATCTCCTGCACTGAGGCTTCCATAAACTCCATATTGGCCTTGAGAGCATCAACCCGAGCAGCCGACATATCCCGCTGCGCCACAATCGCTTCGTATTCCTCGCGACTGGATGTTTTGTATTGAATAACTAAAGTCTCTTCCCGCTTGACCTTACGTTCCTTATCGCGAAGATCGGCCATGGCTTCGGCCAATTCGGCTTTTGTTCGGGCGACAGAAGCCCTGCGTGAAGCCAATGCGGCTTTAAGGTCGTTATGTTCCAGCACAGCAAGAACTTGGCCAGCCCTAACCTGATCCCCCTCTTCCACTGCCATCAGTTCCACGCGGCCCGGGGCTTTGGCGCCTACCTGAGCCTGGTTCCGTGACCTCAGGTAACCCTTGGCGGAAAGCACTTTGTCAAGGTCTGACTCCGTCATCTGCTGCACTGCTGCAAACTTCACTTCGGTGGTTGGCCGGATTTTGGCAACTTGTTCTCGCACAACATAGGCGCCACCAGCCAATATGGCCAACGGAATGAGCAGCAGTGCTTTACCGAACACTCGGGAGACCAGGCTTTTTCGAACTGGCTTGGCAGCGGTCGGGCGATACGATACATAACCTGAGGTTGATTCGGGTTTTGGGACAAATGCTGTTGCCACAGATTCAGGCTGTGGCAAAGATTGGGATGTTGCAACCTGAGATGAGCCAGTGGAATTGGCTTCTCTTTTGCGGCTTCGGTCAATTTTTAGCGATGCCAGTTCGTCTTTCAGCGATGAACTCATGGGCGGACCTACTTGCACCAGCTTGAATTGTTCGGATAAGAATCGATCATCAATATTGAGAGGATCGTTTTCTTATATTTTTATCCATCTTTAACTTATGCAAAAGGCAGGAATCGACCAGAGCACGGCTTTCTGTATGATTACAGCTAAAATTTTCCAGTCATAACGAATTTACGGACACCATGAAAAAACCGCCGGTGAGTTTCCGGCGGCATGATGTGAATCACTTGCTCAGTTGCGTCAGGCTGATTCGCCTGTTGGAATCGACGCAGAACTGTCCTGACGGGTTGGGTTCCTGAAAAGCACCAGAAATAGAGCCAGAACTGCTGCTGCAAAAATCGCAGGTTCCATCCAGAGAGGGCCCCACTGTATAGCCTTCAATGCTTCCAGCTTATCAGCAATAGGCTGGGTCGGTGTGAAATGAGTCTCACGCGAGCCGGCAACCTGAGCACCAATCGCCATCCCGATCCCCAGTGTGAAAAGCACCAGCAACCCCTGTGCCTGACCACGCAAATGAGGAGGCGCGGCCTGGTCGGTGTAAATCTGGCCAGTCACGAAGAAAAAGTCATAACAGATACCATGCAGTACGATACCCAGAATAACAGCAGCACTGATCTGGCTTGGGCCACCAACTGAGAAGAGTCCGTATCGAACAACCCACGCCAGCATGCCGACTGCCAACATCTTTTTCACACCAAGACGTGCAAAAAGCAGAGGCATGACAAGCATGAAAAAGATTTCAGACATCTGCCCGTACGACATGGTTTGCCCGATCGGCAACTGAACCATTTCGACCAGTCGGCTGGTAATCTGATAGTAATAGGCAAGCGGAATGCAGATCAGTGTTGAACAGACAAGAAAAACCAGGTAGGAAGGGTTTTTCAGAATTGCCAGTGCGTCGAGCCCCAGAATTTCACGAGCTGATGCTTTGCCAGTCGCAGTGGGAGGAGTGGACGGCAAAAGCAGGAAGCTGAAAACACCAAGCACAAGAGCGACTGAAGCTGCGACACCAAATTGATCAATCGTCTTTTCGTAACCTGTGAAAGTCATCACCAGATTACCTGCAATCCAGCCCATCGTGCCTTGAACACGAATTGAGGGGAACTCGGTTTCCGAGTTCGACAGATTTCGCATAGCCAGCGTATTGGTCAGGGCAAGTGTCGGGAAAAACGTGAGCATATAGCCGAAGAAGATGGTATTAATCATATTCGGGCTGGCACTACCCATCTGACTTGACGCCAGATAAATCAGCCCGGCACCAAGAATGTGCATGGCACCAAGAACTCTTTGGGTGGGGAAGAAACGGTCAGCAATCATACCCACAAAAAACGGCGAAATGATGCCGGCGATTGGGCCGACAGTGTATGTCCAGCCAATATCTTTGCCGGTAAAACCAATTGTCGTCAGATAGTTCGGAGCAGTGACATACCACGAGCCCCAAAGGAAGAATTGAAGGAACATCATGACTGAAAGTAGCAGTCGGGTGGTATTCCCCTTGATAAATGTGGCGGCAAGATAAATCTCGACCCCCATTATGATCAGACAGAGTACATAGAATATTGGGTCCATCGAGATGACTCCGGTTGCCTGTTGTTTTTGAGATCAACGAGATGAAGATCATTTTTGGGATGAGGTCATCCAACTTGATTACGCCTTTTGCCCACTCAGCAGATGAGGTCAAGAGAATTCAAGTTGAGATATCAACCAGCAATTTATCGAATGGCCGCTACGGTTTCCAGAAGATACCATTCCATAAACATAAGAAATCTTTCGCAAGATCGTTCAAATTCATACATTTTGGTTTACTCAGGCTCCCGACTTTCAACCGCTTCAACTCCAGGTTGATAAGGTGCAAGAATTGCTTTGGCTGCTCCGGGGCCACCACAGTGGGTCATTCGAAAAAGCGAGTCCATAATCAATGCTGAACGCCTGAGCCCGGCATAACGCCATCGCCTGATTTCCAAACCATCTGTAAAGCCGCAATTTTTCAGACCGCCGATGATTTGAACAAACGTATCATGAGATTCAGCAATATGATACAGCGATTGATAAAGCCTGCACTCAGGCAAGGCTGTGGCAACCACTGGCCGCCCTGAACCCATGGCGTCGAGCAGTTTCGTGGGGCTGCAGGCAATATTAAACGCATTTCTTACGTCATACGGAATAATATTTACGTCAAGTGAAGCGTAAACATCAGCAATCTTACGCTGATCCACCGAACCAACGGCGTAAACATTCGAAAGAGCAATCGCCTGTTGGGCCTGATGTCGCCAGACTTCATCACCGCCCGAAGGCTTCGGGCCAACGAGAACGATAGAACAATCCGGAAACTCAATCGCAATCCGTTGGATCAATGGCCAGTCGAGTCGATCTTCCAGCCCGCCCAGATACCCGATGATCGGCCGGGGAATATCAGCAAAAAGATCTGGCAGAGAACGCGGAAGTAACTGCGGTTCGGAGGGAATTGTCCATTCAGGGGATGCATGGGGCAGATGAAAAATGCGGTCAGCACGTGCCGGGTAAAGGGCCCTGAATTTTTCGGCCTGGCTTGTAGCAACACAGACGGTAAAGTCAGCCTTCGTAATTATTTTCGCTTCCCACTCTCGCACCCGGTTGCGCTGGCCTGGCCAATACAGTTCATAATCATCCAGGTTGTAATAGACCAGTCGCGAAGGCTGAAGCTGGTCAACCAGCTCAAGATAAAAGGGATAGGTGGCCCAAATCGAATTGTTTTCAGATCTAATCTGATTTTCTTCAAGCCATCGGCGTCCCGCTCGGGCCAGCGGCCTCTGCCCCCAGCCTGGCCACTTTTTCATCCAGCCGGGTGGCAAAATGGCACTTAGTTTATCGTGCTTACTGTTGATTTGAGAGCACCGCAACCCCCACTGCCAGAAGGGAATACCACGATTTTTTGCATTTTGCCAGTCGATCGGCTCCAGGCTCAGAAGATGGCAATCCGGGTTGCTGGCAGGCGGCCAGGTTGCAACCAGGTTACGAGTGCTGTGCCAGTTTGTGTCGGCCAAAATCAGGCCTGATCGCACGTCCTGCAAAAAATTGATTCCTTCTGTTGAGTTCTTTTCGAAATCCAATACCTTTAAGGATTATCGCAAAAACCTTGTGATAGATCCTGCTGCGAAAATCATTTTTCTTTCAGTCGATGGAATTATCAAGATTTGTTATCCAATCAATCTTCAAGCGATGACGCAACCGGGCATCGTAGTTTAAAAACATTTTCAGACAACGCTTAAATTCAACCTAAAGATTACTCAAACAACAAATTACCAAAACCACCCAAGCCTTTTTTTTATTCTTTTTAGGGGATCTTAACAAAAAATGTCTTTTATCCCAGTCGATGTTCTCTCTATTATGGTTACAACCCCACCAGGGACTCCAGGGCTTGCAGAT
>JBJTRR010000269.1:0-3056 GCA_046076185.1 bacterium
CTGGCCCAGGGCTTCGGCGGCTGACCTGCGCACCATGCCGTCGGTATCTTTCAGGCCGTTATAGGCCAGGCTTTGCCAACCGTCGTAGCTGTGCGGCTTGTCGGCCAGGATTCGCTGGGCGTGGGTGCGAATGGTGGCGTCGGGGTCTTGTGCCAGCGAGGCCAGTTGTGTCGGGCTGAGCTTGCCCATGCGGTGCAGCACCCACATGGCGTGCCGTTTGGCGTCTTCTTCGCCCAGGGGCTTGGCGATAATGGCCGAAAGGGCAGGCACCACGGCATCGCCACCACGGGCGGCAAGCTGGTTGGTGGCCTTGACACGAATCACCATATTCGGGTGTGAAAGGGCTTTGACAAGTTCATCAGGCGTGGCTTTGGTCCAGTCGGTTGTGGCCACTTTAGGGTCGGCAGCGGGGGTTTTGTCGCCCTTGTAAACAATGCGCCAGATGCGGCCACGTTCACGATCACGGCCGGGGTGCTGCAGGGGCACTTCATAATGGCCAATGATACGGTTGTAGAAGTCAGCCACATAAAGGGCACCGTCGGGGCCGAATTTCAAGTCAACCGGGCGGAACCAGGGGTCGTTTGAGACAAGAAAATCGGGCAGTTCCACGGCATCAAAGGTGCCGCCGGTTCGCACAAAGCGGTCGTGGTTGATCCGGTTGGTCACCACATTGCCGATCCACGCCCGGCCACGATATTCCGCCGGGAACTGGCTGCCGGTGTCGATGGCGATGCCGGCAATGCCTGTGGAATAATGATCGTGTTTGATCATGTCGGGGCCGAAGCCCATGCCATCGTGCGGCTTGCCGAAGCTGGGATAATAGGAGCCCTTGAGGAGCTGATAAATCGGCTTCGAGTGGCAGTCGCTGGTGAAGAGATTGCCCCACTGGTCCTGGGCAATGCCGAAGGGGTTGACCTGGCCATTGGTGTGGCGTTCTACATGTGAGCCATCGGCCTTGATGCGATAGGTGTTGCCCGAGCTGAGCGAGATGGTTGATCCGTCAGAGGCCTTGATGGTCGAATCGTTATTAAACCCGTGACAGGCGTAAATCCAGCCGTCATAGCCCCAGGTAAAGGCGTTGGTCATGCCGTGCGTGTCGCGCTGGCCATATTGTTCATAAACCTTCTCTTTTTTGTCGGCCTTGCCGTCGCCATCGGTGTCGGTCAGCCGCCAGATGCTGGGAATGGAGTGAACCAGGGCCTCGTTCGGCGAAAGTGGCAGCAGGCCGATGGGGATATTCAGGCCATCGGCAAAAACCTTACGCTTGCGGGCCCGGCCATCGGGGCCGAAATCGCTGAAGATCAGAACCTGGTCGCGCCCGGTCTTGCCTTCGGGGGCAGGGAAGGGATATTCCAGGCTTGAGGTGACCCAGAGCCGGCCGAGGTCGTCAAAGGCGAGGTTCATGGGCTTGTGAACGTCGGGCTCGGCAGCGACGAGCTGGGCTTCAAAGCCGGGCGGCAGCTTGAAGGCGGCTTTTTCCTTCTCGGGCGAGAGGGCTTCGGTCGGGGCGACCAGATCGATCCGACCCGGATTGTTTTCCGGCATGTTCTGCGCCGGAGCGATGGCGAAATCAAGGAAGGCAAAGGCCAGCGAGGCCAGAACGGAAAGTTTGATTTTCATGATCAGACTTGTGGATGAAAGTGGTTTCATTGGGTCGGAAGTCAGTCATCGGGATGACACCCTGATCACTCTAAAATAACCAATTATTGTGACTATGGTATAGCCTGAACCGGCTGATTTCAAATTTGGTTGAATTGATTCAGGGCGAGAAAGACTTTGACTTATGGATTTAATAATCTTCTGCACTGATCACTTCGCCCCCATTGCGCGTAGCGAGGCTTTGCCAGACACCACTTTTCGTGGTTGTCGAACTGGAGCTGACAGTTTCTTTCACAAATTTGACGGAACCATCAGCCATTAGGATATTCAATCCGCCAGGATGCAGGCTGGATGCTGTCCAACCCAATTCCGTAAGGCTGGACGGATCGGCTTTCTTATACAGA
Organism: bacterium; assembly: GCA_046076185.1. Lineage (GTDB taxonomy): Bacteria > Planctomycetota > Planctomycetia > Isosphaerales > Isosphaeraceae > QWQI01. Next base: position 2,004 of record JBJTRR010000269.1, read on the forward strand.
TTGGGGCCAGCTTCGGCTGAAAAGACGGTGTCAAGCATATCGCCGGCAAACCAGAAACCATAATAGCCAGAATAGTCATCAAAAGTGCGGTTCTTAATGCCACGCAGCACGAAGGATGCCTTTTCTGCAATAATCATTGTGTTGCTTGTGCCGTCGGTTACCGAAGCGACAGGAACCAGTGGATAATCTGTGATACAGCCGTTGGCTTTTGCGGCAAGGTTTGCATGAATGATGCAATTGGCACGAGGATCTTCAAAGGCCGTTGTATAAAGTGAGCCCTGACAGGCTGCATAGCTGGAACCAACAACCGTCGTGGTTGGGTCATCCGTCAGACTGAAATTGAAAAAACGATGATTGAGATGGCCTTGTTTTTGCCGGCCGGCATCGGGATCGTCGGGGCAGGCGTAAATTCCAATTGCAACAGAGTGAATCGTTATTTGTTGCACGCTGTAAATAGACAGAGAATGATTGATGGCGTTAAAAATCTGCGGCTGCTCAGCCCAAGGTAGAAGCGGAACGAGAAAACCACGATCAAGCGGCCCCGAACATCTGATTTCAGAGGTGCCTAAAAAGCGTGTATCCTGCGTTCTTTGTCGGCCTCTCGGGAAATACTGAGAACTTGTCAGGTAATTCGCCAAACCCAATCCAATCTGTTTTAAATTATTTTGGCATTGCGACCGGCGAGCACTTTCACGCGCAGCCTGAATCGCTGGTAATAATAAGCCAATGAGCAAAGTAATGACACTAATCGTAACCAGCATTTCAATCAGTGTAAAACCGCTGCCTCTTCTTTTTCTGGTAAAACTTTTTGATGACATTGATATTTACCTGTTGTGTGGTATTTTCAGGGTTTTTTCAGTATAAGCTCGTTGCAATCGATCTTCGCCGATAGACCCTGATCAGACAAAAAATCAAAATTATGATCAGGATCGCAATTGCCAATTTCACATAAAATCGAAATGAAATATTGTTTTTTCGATTCCGAATAAGATCAGGCAATTGATGTTGTGTTAATTTAAACTCCGATTCAGGGGTTCCTTCAAATCGCCATTC
>JBJTRR010000270.1:0-9742 GCA_046076185.1 bacterium
ATCCTTCTCAAAATTGATCATGGAGCGTTCAAGATCAAAATTGTATTTGCCAGAATGCTCAGTCAACCAGTTCGCCAGGAATCTCCACTTCGTCTCGGCATCAGGCTCGCCCGGCTTTTCGTGCCCGGGCGGCTGGCCCCACACAATCCAGAGACGGTCGGTCGTTCTCAGCAGAAGAGTGTCTCGCACACTGGTGCAGTCAATCAGCCTGACAATGCTTTTCAGACGCTGGGGGCTGGTTGATTTTGCGGTGATAAAGTCGGCAAGCTTCAGCGAATCAAGAACACGCGTATCTTCCCAGACCTCGCCGGGCGAAAGAGTGCCGGGCGATTTGCCGCCCCGCTGAATCACCTGCTGCACCATCCGGGCGGCATAATTGAACTCGATCATGTTCTCTAGCATGTCTTTACGTACATCGGTCGCCTTCAGAACCGTGCCGTAATGATCCATCAGTATCTGGGGCGAATCAGGCAGAGTCAGGGCCATCAGGGGCCGACGGAAATCAAGATTAATCTCAAGCCAGCCATGAGGTTTCATGGCTATGGAATTAATTTTCTCAATCCACGGCATAGCCAGGCTGAGCCTGCGGCCATAATCAGCCACATCAAAATTCAGGGTAGTCGGCTGAGTCGTTGGGTCGGAAAGCTCGGTGATCAGCCCGATGATCGTCTCTCGCCCCTGCAAAATCCAGGGCGGTGGTTCGGGGCTAAGTCTGATTCGATGAGGACTTATGGAAAAATCCTGCTGGCGGGTAACCCACGCCTTAAGTGCACTGAAGCCATGAACCGAGGACGACGCAGCGATTACGCCCGTGGCCAGCCCGGCTGCCATTCGCGGGCCGAACTTGCGTCGCGATAGCAAAGTGCCCTGCGCAGAGGCTGGCCTTGCGTCTTCTGATCGCCTGTTTAAAGGCGGTGCGGAAGAGGTTTTAGCCATGCCGACCTGGTCATCGCGCAGAGTTCTGATCGATTCTACCCCTACCGAAAGTCACGAACCAGCGAATGGCCTGATTTGCCGGGCCCGTTGGGCAAATAGACTCTCGCATTCTTATTATCGGCAAAAAATCAAAATCACCAAACTTCCAGACGAAGTTCAAGCTCAACACGGAACCTTCGTTCGACTTCGCCCTGCACCAGATCGATCAGTTTCAAAATGTCTGAAGGTGTGCAGCCCGGCTCAGCCACAACATAATTGGCATTACGGGTCGAAATTTCAGCGCCGCCAATCCGCGAACCTTTCAGGCCCGCCTGCTCGATGTAAGATTCAGCCGTCTGGTCGGGTCGGGGGTCACGAAAGAGACATGCCGAGGGCTGATGGCCGTAAGGTTGATTCTCTTTTTTCAAGATCCAGACATTACGCATGCGCTTAACAACCAGTTCCGGATCGTCAGGCGTTAACTCCAGGCCAACACTCAGGATAATATCGTTATCGACCATGTCTGCCCAGCTATGCCCGGGGGCAAGATCATCACGCTGAAGTGTCACCAGATCATGATCAGCGTCTAGCAGAGTCACCTTTTGAATCATCTGTTCGATGCTTATGAATTTTGACGAGGCGGCCGATTTTACGGCCCCGCTAATCGTGCCCGGAACGCCGGTCAGGTGTTCAAGCCCCGCCAGGCCAGCCCGGGCCGTCTGCGAGATTAAGGCCGTCAGTGGCACGGCCGCTTCGGCATGAACCAGATTCCCATTTGTGGAAATGTCTGAAAATGCTGGACTTACAAGATGAATGACCAAGCCGTTTACGCCCTGGTCTCGCACCAGAACATTAAAACCGCCAGCCAGAATCCGGTAGGGAATCGACTGCCGATCGGCCGAAACGACCAGGGCCGTAAGTTCATCAATGTTTCGGGGGCGGGCAAGAAACTGCGCCGGCCCACCCAGCCTGAGCCACGTAAGCGGTGCCAGAGGGGCATCACACGAAACGATCTCACCAAATTCGGCAAACGGGTGACTCATTTTGTCGTAACTTCCGAATTCATATTGATTTCGACACGTTCACCATCAGGCTTTGGGGCGAGCCATCGCATCACCTGTTTTATCATTCTGCGTCGCCATTATGAACACCCGTTGCCTTTTTAACAAGACCGGCAGTCTTGAGGGTGTGCCTGCATGTCATTCTGCTTTTGCTGCAGATTTCCCTGCCTCTTTTTCTAACTTCATGCCACCACGCCAGATGGCGTTCACAAGAATACGGAAAGTGGCGTTGGTTTGGGCCCGGTTCTGGGCTGGGAAAGCGATCAGAACCGCCTGACCGTTGCCAAATCGACACTCGCCAACGGCAGAAAGCCCTGCAATTTTGTCGGGGCCCAGCAGCCAGCCGCTTTGAAGGAGTCGGGCAGGGTCTTTGCCGTAAGATAATACAGATTCAAAACTTCCGGCTTTGGTTGAAGAGGCTTTGGCGGCCGACTTCAGGGCAAGCGAACGGTCGAAATAAAGGCTTGTTTTTTCTGGAAGTCCAAATGTCAGCGGGTGTTGCGTCAGTCGTTCACCTTCAACGATTGAGCCTGGGCCATAAAAGTCTTTACTGCTCACGCCGGCCACCCCGTCTTCAACAGGCAGCCCAAGCTCCTGAATCAGGTAATTGCAGGAGTTCTCAATCCCAACAAGAGTGCCGCCTGACTCCAGAAATTCGCGCAGAATGTCTTTGGCCCCATCAAGACCACCGACAAATTCCGGCTCCGTCTCATTTTTCTTGTAACCTGTTTTCAGCGAACGGCTTGTGACTGACGGAAACACAATGCAGTCAAAGCGTTCCCTAAGTTTTCCAGCCAGAATATCGTCGCGGTGAATTGTCGTGTAAGGAATTTTCAGGCGTTCAAGCATAAGCCTCGTCCAGCCTTCGTTCATCGACGATTCCCATGGCTGATAAAGGGCCATCCGCTGATTCGACAGTTTGTATGTTCTGCCTGAAGTCGTTATCGCGTTTGTGGTTGTGATCAATCGTGAGCTGCCTTTTGGGATCATTTCCTTGGCACCTGCTCTTGAGCGGTCGTCGAGAGCCACAACGGCGAAACCGGGTAACAGCTTTTTGCCCGAAACTTCGGCCCCCGATTCATGAATTTCCACTGTAACTTTATTGGAAATCAGATGTTGAATGAGTGTCAGGTCGTCGTTCGACCGATTCTCGATAACCAGATGTCCAGCTTTTGAGAGGTCACCAACACCTGTTGGGGCGGGCCTGGTTTTCGTTCGAACGAGTGTCGATTCAACATTCAACGGCTCCCTGAGTTCATCGGCCGAAATGCCCATCAGGAGCGGAAGTGTCCACCCGGCAACATCATAGGGTGGTTCGGCCTGGCCGTTCGTCGTAAAGCGGTCAGGGTATTTCTGCCGCTCCATCATGTCTTTCAAATGGGCCCGATAGGGCTGGCGGGCAGGCAGATACCATGTGCCTGTTGGATACGTAATTCCATATTGCGTAATGGGTTTATCAAGTTGATGAATCTCGATGCCGGTTTTTTCAAGCTTTTGTAGCATTTCCCAGGTTGTGCCAGGGTCGGCCTGGTCGGCTCGAACCAACCATCCGTAGGGGGCCTCGGTATCGGCTTTGTGCAGTTGATCTCTTCCCATTGTCAAATAATTACGCTGAAAGGTTTTACCATACCTTGAAACCAGCGTAAGAAGGCTTCTTCCGGCAATAAGTTCATAGTCCACAATGTCGCGCAGACGCCACCACCCACCTGGCCATGGGTCAGGAAAATTCACTGTCGGTTCATGATTCGGAAAACCTCTTGTCGCACCTTTTAAATCAATGGGATTAAAGAAGATGGGGCTTGCCAGGCGAACACTGGCGGCTTCAGTCAGGATAGCGACCATGTTATGCCTTTGGGGGGTGGTGCGGTTGCCTCCGTTCCACCAGTTGTCGTACATTGCTGAGTGGAGAATGCCCTTTTTCCCGGCCGAAGCCAGATCAACGGCCATATGCGAGCCGATCATCATGATGGATTGAGTGACTCTCGGGTCAACATTCGGGTTAGTGGGGTCGAAAAATGGCGGCACAAAAAGCCTTGCACCCGCTGAACCCATCTGATGAACATCCCAGCAAACCGTCGGAAACCATTCCTCATAAAGAACTTTTGAGAGATTTCGCGTTTCCGGCAGATTCAGCGCGAAGAAGTCGCGGTTTGTGTCGTGCCCTGCATAATGATGGTAAAGCCTTGGTAGGCCTGAACCTTCCCATGGTTTGCCCAGTGATTTTTCATACCATTCTGCGACAATGTCAATTCCGTCCGGGTTCATCGAAGGCACAATCAGCACAACGACTTTTTCAAGCACTTCCCGGGCCCAGGCTTCGCGGCCGCTTGCCAGCTCATGGGCAAATTCCATAAGCATATACGAAGCAGCAGTTTCCGACGAATGGATAGTGCCTGTAATCAACACAACTGGCTTTGACGAAACGGCCTTCTCTTCAATCGTCCTGTCTGTCACAAGTCTCGGATCAGCCAGAAGTTTCTGGCTTTTCTTTATTTCACCCAGGTTGTTCATTGTCGATTCAGCCGAAATGGCAACCAGAATCATATTCCGGCCAAGCACGCTTTTGCCAATCTCAAACGTTTGTACACGCTGGCTTTGCGTATCAAGCTTGCGGTAGTAATCGAGCTGGGTTGCCCATTTGACAAGATGGTAGTCGGCACCTGGCATGTAACCCAAGTGCTCAGTGGGATTTAAGAGTATATTTTCAGCTTTGCCGGCCAGTTCCTGCAGTTGAAAAGCATAAACAGCATTAGGCAATGAATGAACGATGGCGAGCGAGAAAAAAAAGGCCCAGATTTTGAGAAACCAATCGTTTTTTTCTGTTCTTAAATTCAAGTGCTTCATGATTTGTACCTGTGGGGTGAACGCTGGCAAAATATCGCTGGCGGGCTTCAATTCAATGCAGTTTCATCATAAAATAATAAACAGTCAAAGTCTGTGCATTCTTCTTCAAAAATGGTCCGATTGTATCGGATCGAATGATCGAAACTGCCACGCCCGGCCGGCTAGTCATACAGACTCTTTGCATCTCTGGATAAATTCATGCCTGATCAAGACTTCCATTGGCAACGCTGGCCTGCTACTGACGCCTTTCTGCACGACAGGTATCATGAGGCCGCTGGCCGATCGGCGCTGTTGGCAGATTTTGTCAATCGGCTGGAAGTTGTGACTGGCACTTTACTTGAGAATTGGGTTGATCATCTTGGTATCAATGGCAGTCGGGTTTCGCACGATGTTCTGAGAGAGCTGGGTTATAAGCCCCGACGTGGTGAAGATTCCGTTCCTGGCCGCCGTATTTATGTCCATACCGGAGCCGACCTTCCGAACCTTGTGGTTAATCCCTCTGCCGGAGCCGATCAGCCCATCTGCCTGAGTCTGGCCATTCGGGTCGAGAACATTGCCAGTTTCATTGAAGCCAACGGGCTGGAAGCCCAGATTCAGGGGCATCCGCTCGGGCCATATCGCACGGTTTCTTTTCCGGCTGAATCGTTTGAATTTCAGGTGGTTGAGAGGCGTGGCTATCATGGCTATGAGCTATACCCGTCGTCACTGGCCAGGCTTGGCCAGATGACTCCTCAGCGAGCACGCAACATACTGGAAGCAAGGGAGTTGTGGCAGACCAGAAAGCGAAGTTGGCAGGGCCACGACGAAGCCGGTTTTGAGCATGCCGCAGCGCGTGCCAGGCAGATGATTGATCTGGTCGGGCGCGACCTGGCTTGCGAACTGGCCTTTGAGGTCGAGCGGGAATACTGGCAGTCACGAAATCAGGCAGCCAGGGCGCAAAAGCTTAGACAGGATCAACTTGGGCTGGGCTGGGCCAATCATGACCATCATACTTTTCGCTGCTCAAGAAGGAACTTTTTCCGACTGATCAGCGTCTTGGAGATGTTTGGATTCCAGCTTCGCGAGCGTTTTCATGCAGGTCAGCATGCTGGCTGGGGGGCTCAAATTCTTGAGCAACCGGTTACTGGCATCGTGATTTTTGCGGATCTTGACCTCAAGCCCGAGGAATTGGAAACCGACTTTGCACACACCAGCCTTGAGCCACTTGCAAGGCCAAACACAGTAGGGCTTTGGGTGGCGCTGCACGGCGAGAGTTTTCTGGAAGCGGGTATGCACCATCTGGAAGCCCAGTTCAATTTCGATGCCGCATCGACCGGCCTGCGTGATGAGGCCGGCATTGAAACGATGAAGCCATTCAGCGACTTTCCTTTCCTGAAGCAGGCCTTCACCCGGGGTGAAGTTTGGCCGGTGAAGCAGTGGCGGCTTGATCATGCTTTGGAACACGGCTGGATCACGGCGGATGAGGCCGAAAAATTCCGCAAAAAAGGCGCAATTGGTTCTCACCTGGAAATATTGCAGCGCAAAGAGGGCTATAAAGGCTTCAATCAACAGGCAGTTAGTGCTATTCTTGGTGAGGTTGATCCACGCAAGGTCGTGTTGCTCTAGGAAAAATCGTCAAGGTCTGTCTTGATGCCGACAGACAAATGCTTGACTTTAGCGGTTGCGTGCGATAGGAAAGAGATAAGCGGATAAGTCTTTGAACAGTTAGCGAATCTTGCTCAATCACCGATCACGGGAAATCGAGCAGAAAATTCAGGGGGGGCGAATGATGCCTGAGCCGAAGAGTAATCAAACCTGGTGCCGGGCATTATTTCTTGGTATTCTGCTAACGGCTCCGGCCGGACTCTGGGCCCAGTCGCCCAAAGATACCGGCAAGTCGCAGGCTAAAGATGCCGGCAAATCGGTCGACACTTCGAAGCAGGCACCTGCCGGCAAATCAGCAGCCGATGCCACCCAAAAAGCAGCCCCGGCCGCCAAGGCTGATGACAAAAAAGCCCCTGAAGCCAAGCTTGAAGCTAAAGAAGTTGAACTGACAGAGTCGTTCCGCGACAGCCGTGTCGATGACGCCCTGAGCACCGACCTGATCAAAGAACTACCAGCCCCCAGGCCAACTTTCTCACAAAACGAAGAGCGGCAGGTGTTAACCTCGGCCGGTGGCCGCGGCGATGCCAACCCCCGCTCGATTTCTCGCTTTGTGGAAGCCAAAGCGGCCGACCTGACCAATCGCAAGGCAATTGAGGCAATCCTAAACGGCGAAGCCAATTCCAATGCCCTGGTTCGCCCGATTGAAGCCGCCACACAGGCCCTGATCAATGCATCGAAGGCGGCCAACGCAGCCAGCAATACGCCGTTTATGACAACCTATTCGGCAGCACTGATCAAAACCATGCAGCCCCTGCTGAAGGCCCATCTGGTGACTCGCGTTCAGGCTTTGCTGGCCCTGGCATCGACAGGTTCGCTTGATGTTAACCCATTGCTCATTCAAGTGATGAGCGATGACGAACAGCCCTGGCAAATGAAACTCGTCGCCATTCGCGGCGTCAACAATTCGATTCAGGCCGGTCGCCGCCCAATGGCCTTCAACGCCCGCACCCAGCTCACCGTGGCTCTTTGCAACCTGATCCGTGAAGAGACGGACGCCCCCTGGTTTATCAAGTCGGAAGCGGCGGAAGTGATTGGTAATATTCGCATTGTTTCTGAGTCAGTCTCGGGTCGTAAGGTTGAGCCGGCTGAACTGATGATGAGCCTGCTCGTCAACTCTGATGAACGCCCTGAAGTGCGTCTTGCCGCGGCCCGGGCTTTGGGGCTGATGGAAATTCCAAGCCAGTTCCGCCCATTTAATAATCACCTTGTTGCTGCTAGCCTGGCCCAGGCAGTGGCTGACACAGCCAAGAAGGTTATGGCTTCAACGCCAACTGATTCTTCGCGTGGCCAGCAGTTAATTGCGATCCTGGCTGAACGTATTCCTTCGGCATTTAATGGTGAGCAGGGCATGACGGATTCAGGCCTTGTGCGTCAGGCTGTTGTTGGCCAGGGTTCAACCGAGGCAAAAGCCGCGATTGATGCTCTTTTCAACGCAATCAAGCCTGTGATTAACGCTGGTTCGAATTATGTCAAATCTCGGGGCGACATCGTTGAAGGCCGCCGAACGGATCTTCAAACGACAATTGCCGAGCTTGAAAAAGCGATCGCAAAGAACCAGGCCAAAGACCGGACCCTGATCAAGGGTGGTGAATCGTTTGATGCCGAAGAACCAGCCGCTGAAGAGAAGCCCAAGGAAGTCGCTCAGGATAAGTGACCGCCCGCCCGATTAAGGATATCCATGTTGAAATCTGTTTTTCGCCTTCACCTGCCTGAATGGCGAGATTCCGAAGCCGTGACCCGGGAATTGGTTGCGGCTTTAAATCTTGCTACAACCCTGGTTCACCTGACAGGTGCCAGGGGCGACCGTCTGCTTCTCTCAGGGATGGAAGGCGACTGGCATGCCAGCTTTCGCATTGATGGCAACGCCGGCACTGAATTTTGCCGGGGCCTGAACAGCCCCAACCTGTTTGTCTATCTCAATGGCGACTGTGGGTCGGGCCCTGGTTTCGCCATGAAGTCGGGCACGATTGTCATTGGTGGCAAGGCAGGCGCCATGGTTGGCAGCCAGATTGAAGGTGGCCAGATTTGGTGCCTGGGCCCCGCCGGGCCACGCCTGGCGCACAGGTCGCGTGGCGGAATGATTGTCGTGGGCAATGCTTTGGGGCACCTCGCGATGGATCGACGAATCAGCGGCACTTTGCGAATTCAGCGATATCCGAACGAAAGTGCCGATGCTGTCGCCATTCGAGACAGAATCGCCGAGATCATGCAGCCTGACGGTGGCGAATGACTCAGCCTTTTCTGCGTCTTCTCTGCCTTGCCTCTGTAGTAGCAGCCCCTGCGGGCTGCTCGCAGGAAAGGCCCTTGCCGAACGTGCCCGAAGTGGCCGTCAGCGGGCGAATCTCTCGTGGGGGGCGCCCTTTGCAGGCAGGCTGGGTTGAAATTGTGCCGGTTGATGGCGGCCAGGGGGTGCTGCGATCAGGCGAAATAGGCCGCGATGGTTTGTTTGAAGTCACTCGCCTGGGCCTTGGCAAGCATGGCGTTCGGGTGGTAGTGCCGCGTGACAAGTCGTTGTTTCCGTTCGACCAGTTTTATTCGCCCATCCGCAGAACGCTGACCGACCAGCCTCAGCAGCAAATGGAAATCAACCTCGATACGGAATCACGACAATTGAATTAAATTCATTCAGAATATTCCTCAGCGGTTTTCATCAGTAATTTGTTTAATATTCATCGAAATTTCTTAGGCTCACCCCTGCCTTTCGTTTATATTGGCGTTTCTCTGAATCGCCTGACCAAACTGGAGAATACAACGGATGAATCGCTTTTCAGCAATTCTGTTCATCTTTGCCACAGGCTTGCCTGCCCTGGCCCACGATGGCCATGATCACAAGCCCGGGGCAGCCACTGCTGCGGCCCATCAACACACCTCGGCCGTGATTCTGAATGAAGCCAACTGGGAGAAATATGTCCCTGCTGGCAAGGAAGTTGATGCAATCTATGGCGATGCCGTGCTGGCCAATTCGCATATTACGGCTGTCGTTGCCAATGCAGTGCCGACACGCCATGCCAATATGACAGTTCGCAATGTCGGTGGCAGCCTGATCGACCTCACGGCCAACGACTTTTCCAGCGATCAGCTCAGTTGTTTTTATCCGCTGGCCCGGCTTTACACCTTCAGTGGCCTGAAAATTGAACAGGCCATGACAGAAGTCGTTGAAAATGGCGTTGCCCGCAAATCTGCCTGGGCCGAAGTCAGCACCAAAGCCCTAGACGACAAAAATAAGGTCGCTGTCACCCAAAAATATCGCCTGGAAGATGGGCAACGGTTTATTACAG
>JBJTRR010000271.1:0-1520 GCA_046076185.1 bacterium
GGCCCGGCTCTCACGCGGCGCTTTCTCGTCGATAAAGAATTGCCCGCCCACCAAAAAGAAACCGATCGCCATTCCCTGTAAAGGAATGCTCAGAATGATCCACGTCACACCCGCCCCCAAGGCAATGATTCCATAGCGCAGCACCCAACTGAAGATTCCCAGAAAAAGTGCCCCACGAAACCCGACCCGGCGAATGACCCACGGCAAAACCCAGAGCGAAAGAATTTCAGGAATTTGGCCAAGTGTCATGACAGACATGACTTGCGGACGGCTCAGGCCTTCTTTTTCCAGCATTGCCGGAATCAGTTGAAACACAAAAGGCGTGGTGCAACATACCCCAAAGCCGATTGCCAGATAGATTACAAAGTCTTTTTGCCGAAGGAGATCCGTCTTCAGTGCCGCGAAAAACGATGCCTTGTTCGACTCCATCGGTGGCGACGGTTCAATGCGCAGGGCTGCAACGATAGTCAGCAATGACAGAAACGACGCGACATAAAAAATATGTGGCATGCCCAAGCCGTCTGTTTTGGTCATAACCATTGCAGCCGCAACGATATAGCTGCCGATCATCCAGCCGGCCGAACCCCATAGGCGAATACTGCCAAATTCTTCACGTGGCGATGCCAGATGCCGCATGCAAATTGCATTCAGCGTGCCATAGCCGGGTGCAATCAGCATCCAGTAAACCATGAAAAACCAGAACAGCAATTGCGCGTTGCGGCCTTCATAGTCAGCCACCAGATAAAGCAGTGCCGATCCAACGGTAAAGGTAAGTGCCAGAAGGCGTTCGGCCGGAATTCGGCGATCGGCCAGCCTGCCCATGAATAAAGGTGAAAAAATCGACGATAGAGCCAGTGTCGAGAAGATCCAGCCGGCTGATCTTGGGCTGATTCCAAGGCTTCTCAGATGCATCGAAAGCCCGGGCCACCAGCAGCCCTGCGAGGAATAAAGAACGCCCATCAGGATACACAGATCCCTCCGCGTCGTGGCCTCCGTTCGTTGACCATCCACTTGATTCGGCTCGACTTTCATCAATTCAAAAACACGCCACCAGCACAATCGGCTCCAGACGACAGCCAGTGATTTTCACCCAACAATTATGATAAACTTTAACGGTTAAATCTCACAGAGAGATTTCAGTGGATTACGCGATTCTGACCAATCGGCTGATTTTAACGATCATCCTCCTGGTTTGAATCTTCAACCCTCAGGGCAAAAAGGCCATGGCCTCTTCCACTCGCAGGCGGCATCCGTTCCTTCTGTTTCTTGCCGTGGTGGCAACTTTGCTGATTGCTGTCGCCGCCGGCCTGGGGGTCGCCCTGCCTCAAATTCTCTCTTCGCCTTTATTGAAACCAAAATTATTGGCTGCAGTAGCCCCGAAGGTTAGCCCGGGTCAGATAACGGTTGAAAAGTTCGAGTTTTCTTGGAAGCAGCCGTTTGTGATGCATGGATTTCAGCTTCGCGACAAAGACGGGACTGTTGTCATTGAATCGCAACGAGTCCGGCTGAGCCGGAATTTG
>JBJTRR010000272.1:0-1566 GCA_046076185.1 bacterium
CGATTAACCTGACCCGACTAGGGCTCAAAACGCGGGTCGCGTGCAAGGTAGGCGGCGACATGTTCGGCCGCTATGTTTCCGAAATCCTTGAAGGCGAAGGGCTTGACACCTCGGGCCTGGTGGTTGACCCGGCCAACGACACCAGCCAGTCGCTCATCATCAACATCGCTGGCCAGGATCGCCGCTTTATCCACACCTTTGGTGCGAATAAGTCGCTTAGTGTCAATGACTTGCGAAAGTCGATCGATGCCGCTTCGCCGCCGTCTGTTTTTTACCTCGGCGGCTATCTCATCATGCCGGGGCTTGATCCGGCAGAACTTGGCGAGTTCCTGGCCTGGCTAGGCACTTTGGGCGTGCACCGCGTGGTTGATATCGCCACGCCCGGCCCGGCCGACTACCTGCCAAAGCTGGCGCCTGTTTTACCCCATGTTGATGCCTTCATGCCGAACGACGATGAAGCCCGTCTTATCCTCGGCCCTGGCAATGCTTTAGATCATGCTCTTGCGTTTCACCGGATGGGTGCTGGCATGGCCGTAATCACCTGCGGCAGCAAGGGTGCGGTCGCCTGCGGCAATCACGGGTCGTTCGAATTGGGTGTCTATCCTGTCGATTTTGTCGATGCTACCGGCGGCGGAGACGCTTTCGACGCCGGCTATATCCTCGGCCTGGTGGAAGGCGGCGACATCATTCACTGCCTCACCCGGGCAGCGGCCCAGGGGGCAAGCTGCGTCAGGGGCATCGGCACAACCTCGCGGGTCTTCAATCGGGCCGAATCCGACAAGTTCATTGCTGGCAACAGTTTACCGATTAAGACTCTATGAAATCCGGCGGCAGGGTTGCCTGCCGGACATAATTTTATTGAGTGATATTTCGCAGGGCTCATACCCCTGTTGACCTCCATTATGAGGAACCCTCCATGCCTGTTGCCGGCGATACCGCACCCGACTTCTCAGCCCCTGATCAAAACGGCAAGACACTGTCGCTTAAGGACTTAAGTGGCAAGATCGTTGTGCTTTACTTCTATCCCAAGGACGACACTCCGGGATGCACCAAGGAAGCGTGCGGATTTCGCGACGATCTGGCCGCCTTCACAGGCAAAAACACCGTGATCATTGGTGTCAGCCCCGACGACTCGAAAAGTCATAAGAAATTTGTCGATAAATATAGCCTGCCCTTCACTTTACTGGCCGATCCCGACAAGAAGATCTGCGAAGCCTACGGCGTTTGGCAGGAAAAAAGCATGTATGGGCGAAAATCCATGGGCGTTGTCCGCAGCACCTTCATCATCGGCCCTGATGGGAAAATCGTAAAAGTTTTTTCCAACGTCAAAGTTGATGGCCACGTCGCCAAAGTGCTCGAAACCATCTCCTGACACACTACAAAAAAAGGCACGTCACATGACGTGCCTTTTCACATAATTACACCACCCCCCAGGGCAAAGCCAGCCTTGTTGCCAGCTTCCCCGAGGGGTTTTAATTCAATATTAATGCAATCGGCTAAGCAAATTGCATTTTATTCCTTCTGTTTTTCGTCGTCTTCGGGCTTTTTCAGCCGCTTTTTCTTCTC
>JBJTRR010000273.1:0-2894 GCA_046076185.1 bacterium
CGAACTGCTTAGAGACCTTGAAAGCATGCTGGCCATTGTGGCGGAAGCCGGCCGGATGGCCCTGGGCCGCTGCGCCACGCTGAGCCCGCAGGAGAAGGCCGACGAGTCGTATGTGACGGATTTGGATAAGGACATGGAGAAATTCCTGCGGTCGGAACTGGCGATCCGCTTTCCCGGCGACACCCTGACCGGCGAAGAGTATGCCGAAACCGGCTCGGGCGGGCCGCGGCTCTGGTCGATCGACCCGATTGACGGCACCGGCAATCTGGTTCACCAAATGCCGCTGTGGGCCATCTCGGTGGGCCTGGCGCATGAAGGCGAACCAGTGCTGGGCGTGATCGCAATCCCTCAACTGGGCGAGACTTACCACGCTGTTGCCGGCCAGGGGGCCTATTGCAATGGGCAGGCGATTTTTGCCAGAGACGCCGACGCCTACCACCCACAGGATAACGTGGGGATCGACTGCAACTCGGCCCGGGCACTTGACACGCGAACTGTGCCGGGGCGGCTGCGAACGCTGGGCTCGGCCTGTTGCGAGATGGTCTTCGCCTCGTGTGGGCGATTTGTGAGCACCACCTTTAAAGGCGAGCACAGGCATGATGTTATGGCCGGTTAGGTGATCGCCAGCGAGGCGGGTTGCCATTATGGCCGCATTGACGGCCGGATTCTGAGCACCCGCGAATTTGTGGAAAACACGCCGATTAAGGTTCCGACATTCATCGCCCCGCCCCGTCGGCTGAAATGGCTGATGGAAAACGTGCGGGCTCGTGACTGACCCCTTGAAAACGTGCGGGCTCGCGACTGACTCCCTTTCCTGCTGGAAAAGCCCATGAACCAGACCGTTGCGTGGCAGTGGCCGGAAGGCCTTGAGGGCGGCTTCTGCATGATCCGCCTGGGCATTATCGCGCGGCGGGTTTGGGCCATGCCCTATGTGCTGAAGTTCCGCAAGGCGATTGACCGCTCGGCCAGGGTTGCCGCCAGCCAGGGGGCCGGGCTGTATAAAAGCGAGCTTATCATTATGGGCTGGAACCACTTCGGATATATTCAGCACTGGAAGGATGTGGACTCGCTGCTGGCTTGGTCTCATGCCGAGCCGCACACCAACTGGTGGAAGGAGGCAGCCGAGCGACAGCGCCGGCGGGGCGATTTTTCGATTTATCATGAAACGTATATTGCTACGCCCAATGGCTTTGAGGCAATTTATCTGGGTCTGGGCGAGTGGCGGCCCGGCGCGTCGGCTTTTGGGCTGCTGGTGCCGCCCAAAGGGACTTTGGCCACGGCAAAGGGCCGAATTTCCGGCGGCACAGGCGTGCTGGAAGTGACGGGCGAAGCGGCCCGCAGCCCGGCCCGGCCGAATTTGAAATGACAGGCTTGATCGTATCTAAAGGAAGGCAGAGCAATGGGTTACTGGGGCATTAAAAGTTATGAAAACGACCTGGCGCACGACGCGCTTGACGCCGGCTTCGACCGCATGCACGGTGTGCGTTACGAAGAGTTGATGGATGATCATAACCCCTTGCCTTATGAGAAGGTACATGAGCAGCTTGCCAGCCCCGAAACGCTTTCGGCCTCTCTGGCGGCGCTTGATGAACTGGTGGAAGGCCCGGCGCTGGAAGGCGACGGCGAAGCCCTGCTGGCCTGGGTTGGCGTGGTGCTTCGCCATGTTGAGTGCCGGGTGGCCGTGCCGGCCGAGACGATCATGCGGGCGATTGACATTCTTGAGAACGAAGACCTGGAATGGCCCCGGCCGACTGAGCGCAAACTGAGGCTTGACAAAGAGCTGGCTGCTTTTCGTAAACGGCTGGAGAATCGATAATTCCGATACGGTTGCGTGATGACCTGCAAGAATTTCTCGCTTGCCGAATCGCCCTGTTCGATGTTTAATATATATGTTGAGGAAGTCGTGTGAAGCGACTCATCCTTGCGCCCGCCGGCTGACACGCCAAATTCAGCCCAAATTGCCCAGAGCCCGGAGCCTGCCATGATTGACGTCAACTTAATGCCCTCGAAGAATCGCTGTGGCCATTTTTGCGATGGTCGATCGCGGCGGCAGTTTCTGCGGGTGGGTTCGCTGGCGATTGGCGGCCTGAATCTGGCCCATCTGCACCAGCTTGAGGCGGCAGCTTCGCTCAAGGGCAGCGGCCCGAAGAAGCACAAGTCAGTCATTATGATTTACCTTTCGGGCGGGATGTCGCATCAGGACACCTTCGACCTGAAGATGGATTCGCCGCAGGAGATCAGGGGCGAGTTCAAGCCAATTCAGACGCGTGTGCCCGGCCTTCAATATGGCGAGCTGCTGCCGAAGCTTTCGGCCATTGCCGATAAATACACAATTATCCGCAGCCTGGTGGGCTTTCGCGACGAGCATTCAAGCTGGCAGAACCTGACGGGTTATCAGATGGGCATTGCCCAGGCTCAGGGCAAGCCGCATTTCGGGTCGATTGTGAACCGAACGCTTGGGCCGGTTGACCCGATCGTTCCGCCCTTTGTTGATCTGTTTCCGACAATGCAGCACAAGCCTTACAACGCGGCTGATGCCGGCGTGCTGGGCACCACGATGCGTGCTTCGAAGATGAGCGGCGACGACCTTGCCCTTTATCAGCAGACGGAAGTGACGGGCGACCGCTTTCAGCAGAGGTCGGACCTTCTGAACCGGATTGACCGGACGAACTGGGATTCGACAACCGTCGATGGTATGGAGACCAACTATCGCTTGGCATTTGAAGTGCTAACGACATCGCAGGTGGCTGATGCGATGAACGTGGAAAAGGAAGACCCGCGTGTGCGCTACCGCTATGGCAAAGGCTCGGCGAAGCACCTGGGCGACGGTGCCCCGATGTGGAACGACCAGCTTTTGATTGCCCGCAGGCTGGGGGAAGTCGGCACCAGGGTTG
>JBJTRR010000274.1:0-2947 GCA_046076185.1 bacterium
CGTTGGGCTGCCAGATAGAGAGCATGGGCGTGGCGGCGGTGGCAGGGTCGTGATGGAGTTAGACGCGGCGATAGAGATAAACGAAGGCGGAGACCCGCATGTTCATGGCGCAGTGTAGCCAGACAGGCTGGCCGTGAAGGGCGCCAAGCAGGCTGCTGAAGCGGGTGAAATCAGCCTTTTGCGGCGATTCCCAGACGATGGGCAGGTGAATGTAGGTGAGGCCGAGCGATGTGACAAGCCGGGCTTCGTCGGGCAGGGCGCCGGGCGAAGTGGGCAGGGCAAGGTTGATGACCGTTTCAATGCCGAGCGAGGGCATTTGGGCGATATCGGTGGCAGAGGGCTGGCCTGATGTCCAAAGCCAGTCGAATATCTGACAGGTGTTGGGTGCATCCATTCGGGTTGTTGCCGGCTTAGAATAAGCGGGAATCAGGCGGTTTTGGCTTTTGCTTTTTCGGCTTCGGGCTCGGCAGCACGATTTTTGCGGTTAGGGCTGGCCAGTTGTTCGGCGATTCGGCGATGTTCGTCGGCCTTGGCCTGGTTACCCAGTTTGTCGTAGGCTTGGCTGAGGGCGAGGTGGATGGAAATTTTATTCAGGGAATTTGGCAGTGCCTGCTCAAGATCTTTGAGCCCTTCCGGATATTTTTCCTGTCGGACAAAGATCAGACCGCGGTTTTCAAGGATGTTCATATTGTCGGGCAGAATTTCGTGCATGATGCTCAGGAGATCGATGCTGAAGGTTGATTTATCCTTGTTCTGCAGCTCGCCAATGGTTGAGAGATTGTTCAGCAGGACGGCCATGTCAGGCGATTTTTTCAAGACCTGCATCAGCTGAACGCGGGCGTCTTCCTTTTGGCCACTTTGCAATTTCTGGAGGGCGGCCATGGCGTCAAGCACGGCGATATTGGCACCCAGAACCCGCAGGCGAAGGATCTGCTCAGGGTCTTTGCCAAGGTCACGAATGGTGAGCTTCCAGAATTGATCAAGCAGGTAGGGGTTGGTGGGGTCAAGGGTCAGGCCATCGACCGTGATTCGCAAGCGTTTGTTGAGGTCTTCCAAGCTGCTGCCCAGTGAATCGGCCCAGCGGGCCAGCACCAGGCAGAGCGCCTGGCGAAACTGGTTCGACTCATCGCCCAGAGAGAGGCCGCCCTGCAGGGTTCGGGCCGCCTGTTCATAGTTTTTCAGCAATGAATCAACGTCGGCCAGTTGCAGCCGGGCCGCGCGGTTGTCGAAGTCGGAATCAAGCACGGCTTTAAGCCGTGAGCGGGCAGCGGAAAGATAGCGGCGGGCATCGTCGTCGCGTTTGAGTTCGAAGAGAATCTGAGCGATGGGTATGGCATAGGCTGCGTTTTGGGCCAGCACGCCTTCATAGGTTTTCAGGGCTTCTTCAGGCCGCTTGCTCAGAATTTGCCAGCGGGCCTTCAGCGAAACGTATTCCTGATTGTTTTTGTCGAGATCAAGAAGGGCTTCAATGTGTCGCTGGGCTTCGGCCAGGCTTTGGATGGTTGGCGGGTTCTGGCTCAGGTAAAGGTTCGCCAAGTTAAGGTGTGCAGGCGCATAGCTTGATTTGCCGGGCAGGGTGAGCCGCTCAAGCAGGCGAAAGGCACGTTCGCCATCACCTGTCTGCTGGCTGAGCATGGCAAGCTGGTAAAGATATTCCGGTCGGGGGTTTTCTTCCGAAAGCTGAATCAGGCTTTCCAGGCAATTGCGGGCGCGGGCAAAATCGCCATTGCCCATGGCGCGATAAGTCTCTGTTTCGTAAGCCGTTCGGCGGTTGGCTTCGTCGGGAATGGCAACCAGGGCCAGGGCGATGAGGAAGATGATACCGAGAAAAACCAGCGACGGGGCCATCATAAGCCAGCGGGAACTGACGATTTCACGACGATTGGCCCGTTCCGAATAATTTTGAAATTCCATCGACAGTTCGCCCGGGTTGAATTTATGCAGGGTGGGTGGGCCAGTTGCCTGAGACTCGCATTGGCCATTCCTGCAGACGCTATTTTAAAGATCTTCAGGGCTTATCTCAAGCCATTATTCCCAAAACCGCGGTGCTTTCGTAAAATGATAAGACAGTGATTTTCGACGGCCGCGCCATCGGAATATCGGTTGCCAGAACGCCTTAAGTATTTCCAAGAGAAGCACTTGCATGGGACGCTTGCGGATTGTCGGTATTGGTGATGACGGCCTGCCGGGCCTGACAGACCAGGCGCGTAAAATCCTTACGGACGCCGGGCTCCTGATCGGCACGCCCGCAGTGCTGAAAATGCTTCAGGAAATACCGGTGCCCAAGCAGAGCTTGCCAGCCGATATGGGCGAAGCTTTAGCCAGCCTTCAGGCCGCCATTTCGACATGTGACAAACCCGTTCTGGTTTCAGAAGGCGACCCGCTGTTTTTCGGCGTGACCCGCTATTTCAGCGAACGGCTGGGCAAAGACGCTTATGAAATCCATCCGCACGTTTCAAGCATGCAACTGGCCTTTGCCCGGGTGAAAGAGAGTTGGGACGATGCCTATCTGACCAGTCTGGCCGGCAGAGCACTTGAGCCAACTATCGACAGAATAAGAACTTCGGAAAAGGTTGGACTATTCCCGACGGATGAAATTACACCCAAGCGGCTGGCCAGAGAATTGCTGTCGCGGGGGATTGATTATTTCCGGGTGTATGTGTGCGAAAATCTGGGCTCGCCCGACGAGCGGGTGACTCAGGCTGAACTGGCGGAACTGGTTCATATGGATTTCCATCCGCTGAATATCATGATTTTCATTCGCGACGAGAAGAAACCCTCGCGGGCGAAGGGTTTAGGCCGGAGAAGGCTGTTTGGCAACCCGGAAGAGGCTTTTGCCAGGGCCCAGCCCAAAGCTGAACTGACAACACGATCAGAAGTGCGGGCTATTGCCCTGAGCTATATGGACTTACGGCCTGACAGCATTGTCTGGGACATTGGTGCGGGC
>JBJTRR010000275.1:0-4823 GCA_046076185.1 bacterium
TTTTCATTAAGTTCAAATGCAATCTGCCCATAGCCCGGGTTTTCAAAAACACCTTCAAATGCCTTCAGATCATGGCTGGGCCGGGTGCCTTCCACCTTCAATTTCCCGGCATCGCCAGCCTGTTTTTTCAAGGCTTTTGCCGCGGTCATCTGCTGAAGGGCCTGCCCCGACCAATCCACCGGCTGCATCTTCAGAACGCGGTCGGCAATCATTGGGCAAATCACGCCCGGCAAGCCATTGCCCGACTGATTCACCAGTGCCACAATGCCCAGATTATCGTCAGGAAAAAGCTCAACCTGGGCCACAAATCCGTCAATCGCTCCACCGTGCTCAACATGCCGGTGCCCACGATAGCTTTCCACGCCCCAGCCCATCGCATAACCCATGCTGTGTACCTCTTTTGTGCCCGTCGGGGCTGACGCTGTTATCATCTGCGGCTGATGCAGCATTTCCAGCGTTTTTCGGCCGGGCAGCGGCGAAGCCTTGCCACCGGCATTCTGGCCAAGTTGAAATGCAATCCATTTCGCCATTTCTTTGACAGATGAATTGATCGAACCGGCCGGCGCCATACCGGCAATCTCGCGATATGGCTTCGCGGCAAAGCCTTCCTTCGCTACTCCGTCGGCTTGATACCCGGTTGCATGGTCTGCGTCTTTTGTCATTTCGGCAATGTGCAACGTCGTGCGTTTCATTTCCAGCGGGTCAAGAATCCGGGCCTGAATCAGCTCTTCCCAGCTCTTGCCAGTGGCCCGCTCGGCCGCTACCGCTGCTGCGACAAACATCAGATTGTTGTAAATCCATTTCTGCCGGATGGGCTGGGTGACCGGCAAATGCTCAATTCGCCGCACAATTTCGCCTCTCGGCAATTCTCCGGCGAACCAGATCAGGTCATGCCGCGGCAGCCCCGTGCGGTGGGTCACCATGTCTCGCAATGTCACCAGTCCGGCTGTTTTCAGGTCGCTCATCCGAAATTCAGGCCAATAGCTCTGCACGGGTTTGTCCCAGTCAAGCCGCCCCTCATCCACCAGGCTGGCAATCAGAGTCGTGGTAAAAGCCTTCGTGCAGCTACCAATTGCCAGCAGGGTGTCGGCTGTCATCGCGGCTTTTTTCTCGACATTTTTAAAGCCATAGCCAGCAGCATGAATCACTTTCCCATCCCTGACAATAGCCAGAGCCAGCCCCGGCGCCTTCCAGTCGGCAAGCAGCCGATTGGCCAGTTCATCAATCGCCCTGGTATCAAATAAAACCGGCTCAGCCTGCTTTTTCTTCAATGTCATCGGCTGGTTCAGAATGCCCTGCCGAAACCTTCCTTCAATTGTCATGCCATCCGCCGCCAGCTTGCCACCAAAATTGGCGTCGCCCGGCACGCCTTTTAATTGAAATTGAATTTCATTATCCTTGACGACTATATTGCCAAGATCAAAGCCTTTGACATTCTGCACAGGCACATCAAACGAGCCTGCCCAGGGCTTCGCCTCGCCAGCCGGCGGCTGAATGTGAAAGATCATGTCAAGCTGGCCCAGCAGCCGCCCTTCCCAGTCGCCTGCCAGTTTCAATTCGTCAGCCGATGGCTTTGCCGTTGTCGCCGAAGGAGCTTTGAGTTGTGCAACTACCGAAACCTGGCTGGTGAATAAAATCAGCAGGGCAATCGATCTTGTTATTTTATTCTGCGTTTTCATTTCATTCAGGCCATATTATCGTGGTTTCAATGCGTCAGTCCGGTCGCTACAAGTTCAGCTTAATGATATTGCGGCTTATCCGTCAATCGATTCAAGCTCCTCATGAAGCGTTCGTGCCCCTGCCCGTTTACAGCAGAAAGCCAATGGAACAGCCATGAAATTTACCAAAATAGCACTTGCCGCATTTGCTGGAATTCATATCATCTTGATTTGGTTTCGAACCCCAGTTCATGGATAAATCAAAGACAGATGTCGCCTGCTCATGGTCAGCTTAAATCTCGTCCCTCACGCCGATTTCGTGCCGGCTCAGTGGCTGATTCCGCACAAAAAAGCCAGGCTCGCCAGTTTCTCAGCCGGCGCCATTTGATTCTCGGCGGCGCTCTTTCCGCCGGTGTTACCACTGCCGTGGTGCAATATTGGGATGAAGTCTTTCTCAAGCGATTTGCTGAAGTCGTTCCAGAGCAAGTCTTTCGGGCTGCCTGGCAACAGCCCTGGCCAATCCGTCGGCTGGTTGAAACCTGTCAAATCAAATCGATCCTCAGTCTTTCGGTGATGGGCACAGCCGACCCGAAATTCATCAATTATGCGTCAGTCGTGCAGCCGCGTGGCATAGAATGGGTCATTTTGCCCATTCGTGGCTCGTATATGTCGCTGGCCCAGATGGCTGAAGCCGCTGATTTTATTGAAAACCTGCCTCGCCCCCTGCTCTTTCACTGTGTGGCCGGGCACCACCGCAGCACGCAGGCTCAGGCCGCCTGGCGAATAAGGCACCAGGGTTATTCAGCCAAAGCCGCCTGGGCCGAGGTCAGCCAGTATCGCTGGACAAACCCGACCGGCGACAGCCGCGATCACTCACTTGTAGATCGTTTTGCGGCATCGGCTTATCTCGAAAAGGATTACCTCTATGAACCAACGGCTTACGACGCGATGGCTGGCCAAGATCGTCCTCGCCGTGCCTCTGCTTAGTTTTCTGACCTTTTGGGGCTGGCGGCACGCAGTGGACAATATTGGCACCGTGATTGCCGCCGATTCGCCGCAGGGGCCAGCCTCTGCCGTGTTTCGGTCTGATCAGATGTCGCCTGAGGCCCTCAGCCGGTTTATCGCTGATCATCACATTCAGACCGTTCTGAACCTGCGTGGGCCGAACCCCGGTGAAAGCTGGTATGACGCCGAGCGAAGCACAACGCTTGTCAGTGGGGCCGTTCAGGTTGATATGCCGCTTTCAAGCTGCGAATGGATGAGCCGAGACCAGGCCCTGAAGCTGGCTGAGACGATTCGATCTGCCAGGCGGCCGATGCTGATTCACTGCTTTCATGGCTCGGAACGAACCGGGCTCGCTTCGGCCATGACGCGCCTGCTGACCGAAGGGCAGACGCTTGCCGATGCTCGCCAGGCCTTTTCGTGGAAGTATCTTTTCTTTGGCCTGGGCGATGGCGTTGTCACTCTCAGGCAGTTTGAAGCTTATACCCAATGGCTTGAAGCAAAAGGGCTTAAGCACACGCCTGAGCAGTTTCTGGCATGGCTTCGAACCGACTTCAAGCCGGGCAGCCCAAGCCGCGAGGCCTGGCCTTACGACCCCTACCCGCTGGTCATCACCAGTCATCCGCCGTTAAAATCGGCAGAATTGACACCCGAACCGGCCATGGCCAGCCAGCCGCCCACGACCCAGGCGACCCTCAAATGAGCAACGAATCACCAAGCGACCAGACCCCTGCCCTGACGACCGGCGAGCCCTATTTTGATCTGCCGATTCGTGTGCGATATGCCGAAACCGACCGCATGGGTCTGCTGCATCATGCCAATTATTTTGTCTATTTTGAGATGGGGCGGGTCGAGTTTCTTCGCCATAAAGGATTTTCATATAAGGACATGGAAGACGAAGGCAGCCTGATCGTGCTTTCTGATATCGGCTGCCGATACCGCAAGCCGGCCTATTACGACGACCTGCTGACCCTGCGCACCATTGTGGAACGCACGACCCACGTGAAGATCGTTCACCGCTACGAAGTTTATCGCGGGGCCGACCTTCTGGCCGTGGGGCATTCCACCGTGGCCTGTGTCGGCCGCGACATGAGGCCACGTCGCCTGCCGCCCGCCCTGGCCAGCGACGTACCGCCCCGGCCCGGCCACGACTATCAGCCGGCTGTGGCACCCTGATTGATAACGATCAGTTGAGTGGCTAAAGCATTTGGTGTCAAAGATCTTCAAGGCTTAAAGGCCTTCAATCTGCGATTTGAAGATCGCGCTGGCCTCAGCAGCGATTGTCTCAAGTATCACAGCAGCAAGATCATCTGGCAGGCCAAGGGCATCGCGAAGGGCATCGAGCCGGCGGTGTTCCTCGTCAGTCACATGGCGATCGGCGACCACCTGTCGGATGGCCGATTGAAAGGCAGCCTGGGCCGATTCAAAAATAACCTTCGGCCCAATGGCCAGGTTATGTGCTTCACCCATAAGGATTTTCGCTTGCCCGGCAAGGTCGTTTTTTGCATTGATTTCTGAGCACAGATTGACAAGCTTGCCGCGCCAAAGGTGCTCGTCATAGCCCTGTCCGGCCGGGTCGGTTGGCTCATGGTAGCGGTTTTCATCCACCATCACCGGGTCATCCGCATCAAGGTGCCAGGCCTTTCGCAGGGCTTCTCGCTCCCGCTCACGCCGGGCTGCCAAATCTTCCGGCAATTCACCGCCGAAAAGTCGCCTCAGGGTCTGGATAAAAAGCATCGCACTGCCCTCTCCCTCTCTCGTCAAAAACTGGCCCGTGCCGCTACATCGGCAACCGCTGCCCGGCCTTATTATTATCACCGGGTGGTCAACCGGCCGCCAGCTTCAAGCATAGACGAATCCGGCTGGCGTGGCTAATCTATATCAAGTGGATTGGCAAGTGGGCCAAATGGGGCGGGCTCAGGCGAATTTCTGGGAAATTCCCGCTGTCTCGCCAGATTGTCGGAGCAATGGCATGACGCAACACTCCGACAACTATCATGCATCGCTTGACTATTTATATGGCCGATTAAACTACGAACATCTGGGCCTGCCCCGAGGTTCGGAAGGGCTGGGCCTTGGCCGGATGCGAAGGCTGATGAGGCGCCTGGGCGACCCGCAGGAAAGTTATAAAATTATTCATGTGGCGGGCACCAAGGGCAAGGG
>JBJTRR010000276.1:0-7972 GCA_046076185.1 bacterium
CAACCCTGGCCATGACACCTGTCACCCTTTGCCCGGTTAACCATGGCACAATGTCAATCCAGTGGCATGCCAGCCAGTTGAAAAAGCCGTGGCCGCTGATTCCCTGATCAAATAAATAATGGCTGGGCCCTCGCCTGGCCACATCGCTTGTAATCCAGTGCAGCTTAATGGCAATCGGCTTGCCAAATCGCCCTTCGGCAAACATCGCTCGCAGGCGGTTCGCTCCTTCATCGTAGCGCCACATATACCCAGCCTGAAATGCAATTCGCTTGGTATGGATTGCATTTGCCAGCGATTGCCATTCGTTGGCGCTGGCGGCACATGGTTTTTCAATCAAAACGGCTTTTCCAGCTTCTGCCAGTTGGCAACCTGTGTTTATTACCTCGTTATTTGGCAGGCATAAAAGGGCTCCGTCAAAATCACCCCACTGAATTAAATCCTGAACTGTCTCAAATCGCGGCAGCCCGGCATTTCTCTCCTCCAGGCTTGTCGTAGATCCACCAAAGCCCGTCAGAAAAGCGACAATTTCAATTTCGTCGTCAAGCCCGGCCAGCGACTCGCGCCACCCAGCCCCATGCGGATGATCAATGCCTGCAAATGCAACACGAAATCGCTCCGGCATTTCAATTCTCCAATATTTCGCCAGCTAACAGATGCGAGTCAATGGACGGTTTCTGGCAACGGCTGAACCACGTTAAGCCCGTTGTATTTTGCGCAGGTCCACCCAAAATCATGTTCAGAACGATGGCAGAAGTTATCATCACCAGAAGTGAAAATGGCATGACAAGCGTAAAGCTGATGTTTCTTTCAAATCCCAGAAGTTCTTTGCCATAGGCAATACCAATGGCTGAACCAAATGCAATGATTGTCGCCGGAACAACCGCCCTGCCCCTGATCCATGGCATAAAAATTCCGATCAAAAACATGCCTCCCAGAGGTGCCGTGAAGCAATTGAAACTACGAGGCATCATTTCCACAATATTCCTGTCTTGCACCAATCGGTCGATACCAAATGCAAAAAATGTGGAAAAAAGCCCGGAAACCAGCGTGATTGTTTGCGCAAACTTCGTACGATTGATTTCCGGTAAATCGATTCTTTCGATTGTCAGAACCGTGGCCAGTGAATTGAAACCCGATGAAATGGTTGACATCGCAGCAGCCAGCACGGCTGTTAGCACTCCGCCGGCAAGACCAGTGGGCAGGTATTCCAGAATAAATCTGGGGAAGATCATGTCGGCTTTTTTCTCCTGCGACAGATCAACGACAGAATTACTACTCAGACTGGTGTAAAGGATCGCCAGCCCCACCAGTGCCATTAGCCCATTAATCGCAATATTTCCTGCCACGGCCAGCACAAAACTCTTGCGGGCGGCCGGCAGGTCGGTGGTCGAAAAATATCGCTGAACGGTCATCTGATTGCCCAGATGAATGCACACATGCCAGACAAACATAGTCAGGGCAAAGGAAAGAATGGTCGTACGCTCGTAAGGATCAAAGCTGATCCAGCGCGTTTTATGCGGGCCATGCACTTCGATAGCCGTTCGAATCCATTCTGTCGGGCCTGAGTCTGTTCGCAGAGCCACAACAACCAGCACGCCAATCGCGCCAAAAAGCATGAGAAAAAACTGTGCCACATCAGTCCAGACAACGCCGCGATAGCCGCCAACCATCGTGTAAAGCGTCGTCACAATGCCAATCAGAAATATCAGCAGGGCCAGATCAAAACCCGTCACCTCCGACATCGTTCGGGCCATCGCCAGGATCACAAAACCCATCCAGGCCACTGTCTGCAGGCTGAAGAGCCAGACACCCAGCCGCCTCGTTCGGTTGTCAAACCGCCACCCAAGATATTCATAGGCCGAAGTAAATCGAAACCGCATGAGAAACGGAATAAACAGGAAAAGCACGAAATTCGCTTCCAGAACGACTGCAATAAACTTGCCGGTTATGTTTGTAAAACCTGAGAGAAATACCTCGCCTGGCTCTGAAATATAAGTCAGTGATGAAATCAGCGTAGCCACAATGCTCAGGCCAATGGCATACCACGGAATCTGCCTCTCGGCCAGAAAATATTCGTTTTTCTTATGCGAATGCCGGCTGGCCCGCACGCCAATGGCCAGCATCGCCAGGAAATATCCAAGCATTACCAGATAATCAGGCCACTCGAATTCGTGTTTCGGCATTTTGCAGAGCCCGTGGCTTGTGGCAGTCGTTCATGGAAGTGTTCATGCAGAATAATCGAAAAGCCGATGAGACAAAAGTGCCAAGCACCAATTTATTCTCAAAAACATTGATGAATCATGTCATATTTAACGACATGAACTCAAATTGCAATAAATCTTGATAAAATCAAACCACTTCGCCCCTGGTTCTGATACAATCTGCATGGAGAATGAGCGTTTGCCCACAAAATTGCATCGCTTCATTTTTCGCTACACGTCAGCGAAATCAGAAAAAAGGTCTTGGCTAATCATGGCTGGTATTGTGCGGCTCTCGGCAATCTGGAATAAAATTCTGGCCTTATTCGCTTTCATTACTGCTACGCAGGAAATGGCTGGTAATCAGCACGCACAGGCGTATCACAGCTTCTTTTTTGGCGTTTTTCTGCTTTACACTTCAGCCACGCTCATGCTTGCGGCCCGCGATCTGCCACAAAGGGCCAGCATCGTCTTTTGGGAAGGCTATTTGCGATTTGCTGCCGCACTGATTCTTGTCACCCTCGGGCCAAATGCAATCGGCCCTGTGGCATGGCCTCTGGCAATGGCTGATTTCGCCTGGGGTGTCATCTATCAGGCTGGTCTCTGCCGGGTTTATTCAAAATCGTATCTCCAATTGCTGCTCGATCAATCTGATGAAATCAATCCGGCACCTGCCACATGAAAAATTTATCAAATAATTACAACCTTCAATTCATATTGAAATGCATTTTTCTGCTTTTCATTTTCAACCTGCTTTTGCCATCACTCAGGGCCGAAGTGAGCCTGCCGTCAATTTACGGCAGTCACATGGTTCTTCAGCATGGCCGTGAGATTCAAATTCACGGTTCGGCAGCACCTGATGAAAAAATTCAATTAACCCTTGGAAATGAAACCAGAAATACGGTTGCGAATTCAAATGGCCACTGGTCAGTTGTATTTGCTGCTCGAAAGCCATCGTTTGAACCTGTCAATCTGATTATTGAAGCCACAAATAAAATCAATCTTGTCAATATTCTGATCGGCGATGTCTGGCTTTGTTCGGGTCAGTCAAACATGCAGTGGACACTCAATGATTCAACGGGTGGCCTGGACTTGGCCAAAAACCCTGATGTCAATCGTCTGCGCCTGTTTCATTTTCGCGGTCGTCCTCAAACTCAGGGCCATGAATTTACCGAAGCCGAGCTTGCCAAATGCAACCCTCGTGATTATATGTCGGGCTCATGGGAAATGGCATCACCGCAATCAGCTCTTGAATTCTCGGGTGTGGCCATGTTTTTCGGCAATGAGTTAATGAAATCGACGAAAACACCAATCGGATTAGTACAAAATGCGGTGGGCGGAACACCATTTGAATCATGGCTTTCACGCGAAATCATTCAAAACGATCCAAAGCTCAGGCCTCTAGTGGAAAATGACTGGTATTCCAATGAAATGGTGCATGAATTCTGCCGCGACCGTGCAAAATTAAATCTCAAAAAACAAAAAATGCAACCACAGCCGGAACAGCCGCTGGCATCGCACCCCTATCAACCGGTTTTTATGTTTGAATCAGGTATCAAGCCGCTTCAGTCTTTGCAATTTAAGGGCGTAATCTGGTATCAGGGTGAATCCAATGCGCACAACCCTGCTCTCTATGAATTCATGTTTCCGAGGCTTGTGGAAAGCTGGCGTCAGCTTTTTCGCCAGCCTCAATTGCCATTTTTGTTCGTGCAGCTTCCCAACCTTGAAACGGCCAAAAACTGGCCCGAATTACGCGAGGTCCAGCGGCAGGCCATTTCCATACCGAACACTGGCATGGCGGTGACAATCGATGTCGGAAATCCATCCGATGTGCATCCACGAAACAAAGCCCCTGTGGCTCACCGGCTGGCATTATTGGCCAGGTCAATCGCATATGGCGAATCTATTGAATCATCAGGGCCGATGATGCAATCGGAGGTTCTGAAAAATAATACAATCGAAATTCAATTCACACATATTGCAAACGGCCTTAAAACCAGTGATGCCAAGCCCCCGGCAAGTTTTGAAGTCGCTGGAAACGATACCGTTTTCAGGCCAGTGACTGCAGAAATCATAAACAACAGAATCGTCATATCCACAGTTAGCATAGATCATCCTCTCACCTTGCGATATGGCTGGTCGCAGAATCCGAATTGTAACCTGATAAATACCGAAGGTTTGCCGGCATCACCCTTCCAGATTCAGGTCCAGTCAAATGAATAAATATATAAATATGCGAATAAAAATATATTCAAAACTGACTTTACTCTGCCTGTTGTCACTATATACATTGAATTCGTATGGAAACGAAGTCAAAACCAGCACCCAACCCAATATCATTCTGATTGTCAGCGATGATCAGGGCTTTGATCTTGGCTGTTATGGTAAAACCGAATTTATCACGCCAAATCTTGATAAAATGGCTGCTGAAGGTGTCAGAGCCACTCAGTTTTATGTTACGGCATCGGTCTGTACTCCTTCAAGAAGCGGCCTGATTACCGGCCGATACCCGCAGCGTAACGGCACTTATGAGATGATTCGTAATGACATGGTCAATGTCGGCCATCGTTATTCGCCTACGGAATATGCTGTTTCGCCAGAAATGACTCTCGGCCTTGACCCCCGTGAAATCACATTTGGCGATCTATTGCAAACAGCCGGTTATCGCACGGCCGTTATTGGCAAGTGGGATATGGGCCAGGCCCTTCGTTTCCTGCCACTTCAGCGTGGTTTTCATTATTTCTATGGCCATGGTAATAATGGAATTGATTATTTCACTCACGATCGCTATGGCATACCCAGCATGTTTCAGAATAATCAGCGCACCAAAGCCGATCAGGGTATTTATTCCACCGATATTTTCCGCCGGCAGGCATTGCATTTTATTCGTGAAAATCAATCAAAGCCATTCTTTCTCTATTTGCCTTTCAACGCTCCACACAGCGCATCGAATCTCGAAAAAGATTCGAATCAGGTGCCCGTGGAATATCTCAAAAAATACTATCCTGACCGCGACCATTCCAAGCCCTCTACAAAATACGCTGGCATGATTACCGCCATGGATGAGGCCATCGGTGAAATCTTCAGCACAATTCATGAATTGAAACTTGATAATACGTTGGTCCTCTTCATGGCCGACAACGGTCGAACAGGTGCTGTCATCAACGGCAAAAAGCTTCGGGGCGGCAAAAGCAGCGGTTTTGAAGGTGGCCTGCGTGTGCCACTCATCGCATGGTGGCCGGGCGTTATTCCGGCAGGCCAGACAACCACAGAATTCATTTCCTCACTTGAAATTCTTCCGACACTTGTCGCCGCTGCCGATGCAAAAATTCCCCATGGATTGCATCTCGATGGCTTTGACATGCTTGACGTATTGAAGGGTAAAAGCCCCTCAAAACGAAAGGAAATCTTCTGGGACTGGCCAAGCGCCTATCAGGCCGCCAGAGTTGATCAGTTTAAATGGGTTTCGTGGACACCCCGCGACCAACGTGGCCTTGTACCAGCCAAAGAAGCCCTTTTCGACCTTTCAACCGACCCTTCGGAATCGATTGATTTGATCAAAACCAGGCCCGATGTTTACCAGAAAGTGAAAAACCGATTTGCATTATGGCAGGCAGAAATGCAAAAGGCCGAGCCCCGTGGCCCATTTCGCGATTATTGAAATTTAATTATCTGAATTACCCTGATGCTCTTTTTCAAATGCAATCATTGCATCGATTAATCCCTGAATTGTATATTCCATGGCCTCAGTTGCAATTTGCAATCCAGCCTCTCCGGCTGCGGCCGATGTTACCGGGCTGATACTGGCAAATTTAATTCTCTGGCGGCTTTCCGCCGATAAATCCGCTGGCAAAAGAAACGCAAATCGCTTTGCCATGGCTGAACTTGTCAGCATGACCCAATCGACATTTGCATTTCGAATTTCATTAAGCACGTCGTTCGGCAGGTTTTCCGCGTCGGCATTAGTATAAACCGGCACTTGCACCACTTCGGCGGCAACAGCCTCAAGCTCGTCTTTAAGAAGTGTCCGACCCCTGTCAGCTCTGGCCAGAAGCACACGCTTCCCGCCAACCCAGGCAGCCAGGGCTTCAGCCAGGTCCTCTGAACGATATTTGTCAGGCACAAGGTCGGCCACCAGGCCCATTTCCCTTAGCCTTGCCGTTGTGGCTGGTCCAATCGCGGCAATTTTCAGGCGGCCCAGGGCACGCATGTCGTGCCCAAGCTCAAAAAGTCGTTCAAAAAAATATTTCACACCATTGACCGATGTAAAAACCAGCCAGTCAAATCGCTCAAGTGCCTCAATCGCCTTGTCTAACTGGCTTTTATCGCCAATAGGCCCTACCAGAATTGCCGGGGCCGCCAAAACACGTGCCCCAAGCTCTTCCAGTTGTCGAATGGTTGCCGGTGCGTCGCCTTCCGCCCTGGCCACCACAACCGTCCGTCCTGCCAGCGGCAGCCTTGAAAACCAGTCAAGCGGGCCCCGCGCTGCCACCACTTCGCCAATCACCACAAGGGCCGGCGGCTCAATCAGTAGCGTGCCCGGCTGGTGCCCTGCCACTTCGGCAAGGGTCATAAGATTCACCTGCTGCCCGGGCACTGTTCCCAGCCGCACCAGCGCCACCGGCGTGTCGCCCGCCCTGCCATGTTCCAGCAGCACCTGCGCAATGCGCACAAGCCGGGTCACACCCATGTAAATGGCAATCGTGCCCCGGAATCGGGCCATCCAGGGCCAGTCTATCCGGCAACTGTCCGAGTCTGGGTCGTCATGCCCTGTGACAAACATCGCAGCAGAAGCATAATCTCTGTGCGTAATCGGGATGCCTGCATAAGCTGCCGCCCCTATGCCTGCGGTCACTCCGGGCAGCACCCTGAATTCCAGTCCCTCAGCCGCCAGTGCTTCGGCTTCTTCCGCCCCCCGGCCGAAAATGTAAGGGTCGCCCCCCTTAAGCCGCACCACGCATTGCCCCTTTCGGGCATGAGCGACCAGCAGACGGTTGATCTCGGCCTGAGGCATCTCCTGATGCCCCCTGCGTTTACCAACAAAAATCAGTTCGGCACTCTTCGGGCAAAGATCCAGCAACCGGGGCGATACCAAGGCATCATAAACAACCACCTCAGCCTGTTTTAAAATCTCGGCCCCGCGAAGTGTCAGCAATTCCGGGTCGCCCGGCCCCGCCCCAATCAGATATACCTTTCCCGCAGGCATTAATCGTGGTCTTTCAATTCGTTTTCACTTTGTCAGAGACCAACCTGAATCTGCATTACCTACTTCGCCTTTTTACCATCAGGCCGCAGATCTGGCAGGCAGGCGTGTGCCGTTAGAATTCACCAGCACAATGCCAAGTTCATAAAGGGCATACATCGGCACGGCCAACATAAGCTGGCTGAAGACGTCGGGGCCGGGAGTAAGTACCGCCGCGATCACCACCATGATCATCAGGGCGATTTTTCGTTTCGAGCGATAATCTTCGACCCCGAAGATGCCTATGGCCGAGAGAAACAGCATCACCAGCGGCGTCTGGAAGCAGAGCCCGAAGACCAGTGGCAGAATCGTTGCGAAGCTGATCCACTCGTTGAGCTTCAGCATTGGCTCGATACCCAGCCAGACGTTAAATTCCAGCAAGATGGAAAGGGTTACGGGCAAAATGACGTAAAAGCAAATCAACACGCCACTTAGGAAGAGAAAAATCGAAAATGGCAGATATTTTTTGACATACGCCCGCTCGTGCCGATAGAGCCCGGCGGCCACAAAGGCCCAGGCCTGATAGAAGACC
>JBJTRR010000277.1:0-3642 GCA_046076185.1 bacterium
GGTATCGCCACGGTGGCGTTGTCAGCACCGTCTGAACCATACTCAGGTCAAGGGCATCCACCACACCATCGCCGGTGGCATCGCCCATGAGCCGGTGGAAGGCATAACCCGGATTATTCATTCCTACTTGGAACTTTTTGCCCCTACTGCGTCTAACTGATTGATTTCACGAGAGAAAAATAGCAGCAGGAGGCGTCGTTATGAGTTTACAGTCTGCTTTTCCGTTTGTCTTCCCTTTTCTGCCCCAAAAACCTTTGGTCGTTGAGGTCTCAAACGAAGCCCTTTCCAGCGATGGTGGCCTCATCCCTATCCGCCAGTTTGACGAACGCATTGGCTTCACCCGGCAAATCGCCGAAGCGATCAACGATCATCGTGACGCCAACCTCACCGCTCACAGCTTCGTTTCCAAGATCCGCCAGCGGCTTTTCGGCATCCTCGCCGATTACGAAGATCAGAATGACCACGAATCTCTGCGTCGCGACCCCGTCTTCAAAATGATCGCTGGTCGCTCGCCCGAAGATCCCAAGCATCTCGCCGGGCAATCCACCCTGTCACGCTTTGAAAACAGCATCAGGGCCAATGCTTTATTTCGTCTTCGCGATCTACCCTTCGACCAGTTCATCGCCTCATTTCAGGCCCGGCCCGCTCAGATCACCATCGATCTCGATGCTTTCGACGACCCAACCCACGGCCAGCAGCAACTCACGTTTTTTCATGGATATTCAGTGTTCCGCCGACGTAAGCCTGGTGGGTTGGTTTGGGTCAACGATACAAGTCACTGAGACACTGAAAAAGCGAGGTTGGGGTAGGGAAAACTCTGCAATGGAGTCGAATGGTATGTAAGAAAGTTGGTTTGTGAGCTAGGAGAGGAGCCCAGGGTATTCAGGTTGATGGGGTGTGCATAATCCGGGTTAAAGGTGATGGGGTGTGCATAATCCCCGGGTTAGGCCCGGCAATCGAAGCCGGGAATGCCAATCCGTAATCGGCGACTGCGATGCTGAAGTATCTGGCACAAACCACTTGCATCGGCCGGGATTGCCGGTCAAATTGTAAAAATACATAATTCGTCGACCAAAAGTGCCTGACCCGTGCTTCAGCAGCCCCGGCCCCCCGCGTGGATGGATTGAAGAATTCGCAAGTGTCACGCCCGGCGGTCTGGTTCGCGGCGATTTGTCGTTCGGCGGCGGGAATCGGAGGGTGGGATGGCTCTTAACATTTGTCTGCGTGACGCGTTGGCGACAACGGTCTTATTCGTATTCGCTGTCGGCCACGCTGCCGAACACCTGATCAAGCCCGGCGATTCGCCCCAATCTGTGTTGGACGCGGCCGGTGCTGGCGACAAAGTGATTTTTCTTCCAGGCCTGCACGAACACAAACTCGGCAAGCATCGGTCTATCCTCTACGTCGAGAAACCCATTCACATCGAGTTGAAAGCAGGAGCAACCCTCAAGCTCGCCGGGGGCTCATGCCTGCCCGAAACAGCCGGTGAAATCACGGTAGATCAAGATGCTCGGGCCGGCAAGTTAGATGACTTTGAAGTAAGCGGTGAGTTCAAACGGGATCTGCAGTCGACAGTTGGCCCGGAGTTGTACGGGGCAACGGTGTACACCGTCGTGATCGACAAGGCGGGAACGAGCGGCGCGGCCGACACCTTCCGCTGGGGTGATGGGAAACTTTTCGACACGCCGAACCGCGGCGTCGCGATAACGGGCGACTGGCAAGAGCTCAGCCACGGCGTGAAGGTCCGCTTTGCAAGTCGCAATGGCCACGCGGCCGGCAGCTTGTGGTTCGTCTCGTATGGCGGTCGCGCCGCCTACGGCATCCGCATCGGGCACGGCGTCCAGAACGAGTATATCGAGAAAGTCTGCATCAGCGGTCAGGGGACCATCGACCTGAATTCAGCAATGAACGCCCAGCCCAGCGGGTTGGTCAGAGACATCAATGCCTGCGTTCTCATCCATGGCCGGGTAAGGGATATTCGGGTCGAAGGCATTACCATGACAAACACCATGCGGTCAGTGATGTGTTACGGCGAACATACGGGGAAGATGTTGCCAGGCGGCAGAACCGAGGGCGGCGAGTCGTTCGACGCCGAGAATATCACCATCGAGCGGACCCGCACGCTCAATCCGTTAGGTGCGGCCTACCTGCTCGGCCATCCGTCGCACCGAGGCCGGCTACGAAACGTGAAGTGCAATTCTAACTACATGGAAACCGGCCTGACCGCGATCGAACCAAACTTTAACCTGGACGGGTACGAGGTGCTCGACAACGTCATAAAGAGCGACGGGCAAGCGATTCACTGCTGGCGTTTATCAAAGAACGGCACAGTGGCCAACAATTTGCGAGTGCATGACACTGAGGGCAAACCCATCGTCGTGGTCAATTCACCAAGGGGATGGCAGCCTCCCGAACCGCCAACACAGCGGAACAATCGGAATCACTTGGCGAAGACAAAACCGGTGAGCCCTGCGAAATGACCTTGTTAAGACGCCACTTATGCAAGCGGGCGGAATGAGTTGGTCGCTAATCCTGAAGCAAAGCGCCAGCCGAGAGAATGGCTACCAACTCATTTAACCGATTGAGCCTGAATAAATATCAGTGAGGTACCGATCTGGAAATAACACAAAATAATGTACATATAATTATTAAGTTTGTTCGAATGAGCGACTGCTTTTCGTGGGGAAGTCCAAAGCTCATGTTCTTGCACTGTTCGATGCTGCTTTTGTTAGATGGGAATGAGTTCAACTGTGAGGTAGCGTACTCTTCAGGTCGGGTAACCCGGCCAGAAAGATCGCATTTGATGTGTGATGGTGATAGGCCTTAAGCACGAACTCATTCCAGAAGTTCTTATCGGCACCATATTTCAACAAATGCCGTAAACGGTGATGATCCCTGTCAGCTTGAATTGTCGGGATGTGTCGCTTGAGGAACTGCAACCAGTCTTGCTTCGTGGAATCAGTCAGTATGTATGGCGTTGTAAAGGCGACATGGTAACTGGCGAGCTCCGGCAAAAGTGGCGGCAGAAGGCGTACGTACCAAAGTTCACCGGTCTTTCCCCGATACCCGGATGCGACGTGACAAAAAAACTGCTTTTCGGTAACGAGTTCCCGCAGGCATACGTGCGGACCATCGAAGCCGATATGCTCGTAAATACCCATCCGGCTACTGGTGAGGTGCTTGATCACTTCGAGGTCTGCAGGACCGAATCCGATCAAATCATTGAGTTCGATCTGGCAACTACCAATCGATTCACCGCTCTTTCCGATCGGTAGATCATAGAAAGCCCATGTCCAGAAGAAACTGCGTGTTAACGGACTGATCGGAGGCCCGACAGGCATGTAGGTGTCTTCTGCCGCAGTAACAACCTGAGAAAAAGCCCGCAGTTCCGGAAAATGAGAAAAGCACTCGGCAAAGTGTGACGAAACCTGCTGCATGAAGGCATATACTGCATGGATAGGGTCGTATCCTTCCTCGATAAGCGATCGAAGGTCTTTGATGCCACCTGGCAACGGTTCGCCGGGCACACGTTTCGGGAGAATCGTTGACAATTTCGAGGAATTACCTGCCAACTTCCGGCGTAATTTTCTTCCGAGTTCACCCATGTGAGATTTCCATCAATGAGGGCCGAGGACCGGTTCA
>JBJTRR010000278.1:0-2137 GCA_046076185.1 bacterium
GGCTTGCCAGCCTGGGTGAGATTTTTGACAACACCAACAACAGAAAAAATAGCAACTGTCTCATTCTGGCCAGCCTCTGCATGTTGTCTCTGGGAATTCTTTTACGATCACTTTCAACGTATCCTGACACAACTGCCTCTCTTGTTCAATCACCATCATTGCACTCAGTTCTACTTTGCTTTTGAAAGCCGGATTGCCGCTTGAAAAGCCGTAAAAATCAATATCTTGATCGCATACCGATCAGGCGAAACCATATCTTTTATTCGAATCGACAGCAGGACCGGGGTCGTTAAATCCAGTGCAATGGTTACATACGGTGACAAACAGCCAACATTGAAAATGGGCCGGGGCTCGGATGACAAATCGGTTGTGCTTCTCCTCATTTTCTGCAGAACGCGAATGGAATGTCCCTCTCTGCCGCTGATTGATATTGACCACAATTACGAATTCGGCGACCCTGAACCTTGTCATTTTATGGAAGGTTCCGCCATGCCGCATTCGTCCATCAATCAGGAAACGCTCACTCACCGGCTCATTCTGCCACGCGAGGCAAATCACCACGGCACGCTTTATGCCGGCAGCCTTGTGGCACTGGCCCTTGAAGCCGCTTATTCCACTGGCTATCGGGCCATCGGCGATACCGCCAATCTTGTGCTCAAACGTGTGCTTGACCTTCGCTGCCTGCGCCCGGTGCCCATTGGCGAAGTCGTTCAAATCCGCGGCCGCGTTGTGCTGGTTCGCTCGGCCCAGGTCGTGGTCGGCCTTTATGGTTCGCCCTTGCGGGGCCAGCACGAACCCTGGATGGATTCGCTCATGCAGTTCGTCCAGATCGATCCACACGGCCACCCACTTGACTTTGAACCACCAATCACAGAAACTTTCAGCAATATTCAAGAGCAACCCTGGTCCGAACTCCGCGACCGCACCCTGCAATTGCTGAATATTCGCCGCCATTCACCCAGACAGGAGACCTGAAAATGAAATTCAAATCACTTACATCAGTCATATTGTATTTCAGCTTCTTCATTGTATTTTCATCGGCGGCCAGTCTGCTGATGGCAGATGATGATAAAAAAACCGCTGTGCCCGCCCTGAATGCTGTTGTATGTGTGGGCGACAATGCTGGCCAGAAAACGGACCTGGCAAAAGCCAGAGCCAGTTTACCAACCATTTATATGTTTATACAGGGTGATAAGTGGGACAGGCCCATCGCCCGCCTCTTGCGCGAACTCGATACAAAAGTTAAAGACCAGATATCCGATGGCCGCATCATCGCCATCTGGCTTTCCAATAACGAGGTTGATCGCTATGCCGAACACCTGCCGCGCGTTCAGCAATCGCTGAAACTCACCATGACCACCTATGCAGCCTGGCCCGGCGACCCCTTCGGCCCCGCCGACTGGAATATCAATCGCGACGATCATGTCACGATTGTCACAACCCGAAACGGCAAAATCTCCGGCCGGCATACCTTTCATTCGACAAATGAAGGCGATGCACCAAAAATCCTGGCCGATTTTGCACCGGCAAAATAACCAGATCTCACTCAGTCTGTTTGACAGGGATGGCAAAAATGGGCCGGATGCTGGTCAAAATCATCGTCATCGGGCTTTCGGCCGTTGTCTGCCTGCTTTTCTTCACGCTCTATGGCCTGAAATATCTGGCGCAGAAACCACCTGAATTTTATACGCAAATCATTTCTGTGGAAGAAACCACGCCTTCCGCCCAGGTGCATGAGCAGGCCCAGTCGCTTGAAAAAGATTTCATGCAATTGCGTAACGATCTGACCAACGACCCGGAATGGTCTATCCGCCTGACAGACGACACCATAAACGCCTGGCTGGCTGAAAATTCGCTACAAAGCCTCTCGGCTGAAATTCCGCCGGAAGTCAGCGACCTGCGTATTAAATTTGAGCTGGAACGTATCCGAATTGCATTTCGCTGGCGCGGCCGCCCCATGCAATCCGTCGTTTCCATCACTCTCAGGCCCGAAATACTGGCCACAAATGAAATTCAAATTGGTATCGAATCCATTCAGGCCGGCGTTTTGCCAATCGGCCTTTCCAGACTGAAAGAAGTAATCGAAGATGCAATTCCGACCGATGGCGAACAGGTTCAGTGGGTGCAGTCGGCAAGT
>JBJTRR010000279.1:0-1180 GCA_046076185.1 bacterium
CTTTCTGGTGCCAAGCCGGCTGCACAAGGGGCATTTTTATGCGTTGCCGCAGTCGCCGCAGCTATACAAGCAGATATTGATGATGTCGGGCATGGACAGGTATTTTCAGATTGCCCGCTGCTTCCGCGACGAGGACCTGCGTGCCAACCGTCAGCCGGAATTTACGCAGCTTGACGTAGAAATGTCGTTTGTGCAGGACGAGGACATCATGACGGCCATGGAGCCGCTGGTGGCCAACCTGGCCCGCCAGTTCACGGGCAGTGCCCCCGAGCTGCCTTTGCCGCGGATTGATTACAAGGTGGCCATGGAAAAATATGGCGTGGACAGGCCTGACCTGCGCTTTGGCGTGGAGATTAGCGACCTGGCCGACCTTGCCCCGCGCACGACCTTTCAGGTGATTCAGATTGCTGTGAACAATGGCGACCGCGTGCGTGGCCTGTGTGCACCCGGCGGTGCGAAATATACGCGGAAGGAGCTGGACGAGCTGACGGCCTTTGTGGGCGAATATGGGGCGAAGGGGCTGATCTGGCTGAAGGTTGAGGAATCAGGCTTCACCGGGCCGACCGCGAAATTCTTCCCTGAGGATGTTCAGGCCGAGATGCGGAGCCGGTTTGGAGCCAAGCCGGGCGACATGATCTTTGCCGTGGCCGGGCCTGAGGGGGTGACGCACCAGGCACTTTCGAACCTGAGAATCAGGCTTGGGGCCGAGCTGAAACTTTACGACCCGAAGACGTATCACTATTCGTGGGTGGTGCGGTTCCCGCTGCTGCACTGGGACGCCGAAGAGAAACGCTATGTGGCTGAGCACCATCCCTTTACGATGCCTCTGCCGGAAGATTTGCCGCTGCTTGAAACCGACCCTTCAAAGGTGCGGGCCCAGGCTTATGACCTGGTGGTGAATGGTGAAGAGTGCGGCGGCGGCACGATTCGTTGCCACGATCCGGCAGTGCAGGCCAAAATTTTCAGCCTGTTGGGCCTGAGCCAGGAACAGGCGCAGGAGAAGTTCGGATTTTTGCTTTCAGCATTATCGTTCGGGGCACCACCGCACGGTGGCATTGCGCTGGGGGTGGACCGCATGGTGATGCTATTTGCGGGCCTGAACAATATTCGCGATTGTATCGCATTCCCCAAGACTGCAAGAGGTTACGACCTGATGACCGGGGCCCCCGGCGAGGTTGAG
>JBJTRR010000280.1:0-2195 GCA_046076185.1 bacterium
CGAGCGAAAACCCGCCACCATTGATGATTTATACAGGGTGGAAGGCAAGGCCGAGCTTGTCGGTGGAGAGATTGTACACATGAGTCCTTCGGGTGATTTTCACGGGAGTATTGCAGGATTCATATACGTGTCACTGAGACAGTATTCCCTCCTTACATGTCTTGGCCGTGCATTCCCTGACAACACTGCTTTTTTATGCCATTTGCCGAATCGACAGTCATTCGCGCCTGATGTCAGTTTCTACCTTCAGGGCCAGCCCAGAGCCGGCCGCAAGTTCCTGCCGGAACCACCAGTTTTCGCGGTGGAAATTCGATCAGAACACGACTATGGCCCGCGTGCTGAAAAAGCCATGGCCGAAAAACGGGCCGATTATTTCGCAGCAGGAACGCTGGCCGTGTGGGATGTTGACCCGGATGGCCCGGCCATCGTCAGGCTTTATCTGCACACCCAGCCCGATCATGCAATTGCATTTCAAAAAAATGACATAGCCCATGCTGAACCAGTGCTGCCCGGCTGGCAACTGCCGGTGAATGATATTCTAGATGAATTGAATTGAAATTGGGCGAAAGGTATTCATATGTCAACCGTCGAGCGAAAAACCGCCACCATTGATGATTTATACAGTGTGGAAGGCAAGGCTGAGCTTGTCGGTGGAGAGATTGTACACATGAGTCCTTCGGGGTTTTGGCATCTCAAAATTGGAACTGTGATTTTACTTTCACTCAAATCCTACGAAAAAAAGGTTCACAAAGGCTTTGCCCTTGGTGATGGAGGAGGTTTTCTCTGCAACCTGCCGCACCGGCAGTCGTTCAGCCCCGATTGCAGTTATTACACAGGCCCTTTACCCAGATCGGGTCATCAGTTTCTTCCTGAACCTCCCATTTTTGCCGTTGAAATTCGCTCGGCAAACGACTACGGCCCGGCCGCCGAAAAAGCCATGGCCGAAAAACGGGCCGATTATTTCGCAGCCGGAACACTGGCCGTGTGGGATGTTGACCCGGATGGCCCGGCCATCGTCAGGCTTTATCTGCACACCCAGCCCGAAAATGCAATTGCATTTCAAAAAGATGACATAGCTCATGCTGAACCGGTGCTGCCTGGCTGGCAACTGCCGGTGAATGATATTCTGGATGAATTGAAATGAAATCGGACGAAAGGTATTCATATGTCAACCGTCGAGCGAAAACCCGCCACCATTGATGATTTATACAGGGTGGAAGGCAAGGCCGAGCTTGTCGGTGGAGAGATTGTACACATGAGTCCTTCGGGTTTTCGGCATTCACGACTGATACGCGTCATTCTTGATTCGCTTTATCAATACGAGTGCGAATCACGCTCAGGAGTCGCTCTTGGCGACCCTTGCGGCTTTCTTTGTGATCTACCAAATCGCCAGTCGTTCTGCCCTGACGTTAGTTATTACACTGGTCCAATTCCTGATGACCCTGACGCCTTTCTCCCAGAGCCACCGACATTTGCCGTTGAGATTCGCTCGGCCAACGACTACGGCCCGGCCGCCGAAAAAGCCATGGCCGAAAAACGGGCCGATTATTTCGCAGCAGGAACACGGGCCGTGTGGGATGTTGACCCGGATGGCCCGGCCATCGTCGGGCTCTACCTGCACACCCAGCCCGAAAATGCAATTGCATTTCAAAAAGATGACATAGCCCATGCTGAACCGGCGCTGCCGGGCTGGCGATTTGAAATGAAACTTATTCTTAACGAAATGCGCCCACGATGATTCATTTCGACATGCGTGGCACTTCCGGTCGGCCAGGTGGCGGCATCAGTCGCCGGGCGGCCCTGCATGTTGGGTCTCTGCCACTTTTCGGTTTGTCGCTGCCGCAATGTCTGGCTGGTTTTTCATCAAATGAAATGGCAATTCCCCAAGCTAAAAGTTGCATTCTTATTTTTCTTTTTGGCGGGCCCAGCCAGATCGATCTTTTTGACATGAAGCCCGATGCCCCTGCCGAGTTTCGTGGCGAATTTAAGCCCATTCCGACAAGCGTCTCTGGAATTGATCTCTGCGAGCATCTGCCCAGCCTTACCCGGCGGATGCACAAATTTCAGATCATTCGAAGCATGCATCACGAACACCCCCGCCATGGTTGGGGCCTTTATTACATGCTGACAGGGCAGAAACACAGCCGCCCCGACCTTGACGCCCCGCCCACGCCCGACGACTTTCCCGGTATGGG
>JBJTRR010000281.1:0-4319 GCA_046076185.1 bacterium
GGGCTAACGCCCTACCGCTTCTGAATTTGTGTTTGATCAGAAATTTTGGTGCGAAAGAGGCGTGGAATCAACCCTTTTTGAATGAATTCATTGTGTGGTGCATGATGATTCAAAGGTGATTGACACACTGGCTGAAGATAAGGTAATTTTTTAAAAATTGGCGATTCACGCCGAATCGAAAACACAAATAAAAGTCTGTGCTGCAAAGGCCCGACCACGATGCCGACTGACAAGCCCAAGCCCTTTGACGACGGCCCTTCACTTCTTAATCAGCCGCGTGTCATTCCGGGGCAGGGGCCAGCAGCCCATAACGACAGCCGGCACGACTGGCATTATGAAAAACCGCTGAACGATCCGCGTATCGCTGAAATCTGGTGTTACACGCCACGTTATTCTTATCGAGCCGGTGAAACGATTGACTTTCATGTGCACAGCACCCGGCCCGTCTTTGAAATTGAAATTCATCGCGACTCGTCCACGCCGAAACTCGTATTCCAGCAGTCGGGTATTCCGGCCAGGGCCGTGCCCACGCCGGATAATGCCCACATTCATGGCTGCGGCTGGCCTGTTGCTTACCAGTTGGCTGTTCCGCACGACTGGCGGACAGGTTTTTACGTTGTCACCGTGCGGGTGCGCGACGACGATGGCGGCATTTTTGAACGCGAACATTTCTTCGTGGTGAACCCCGCCACTGCCGCGAAAGACTCGTCGATTGCATTTGTCGTATCGACCGCCACCATGAACGCCTATAACGACTGGGGCGGCGGCAATAGCTACCATGGCGAGGGCGGCACGCCGCGATTCAAAAAAGCCAACCCCCGCACCTCGCTGCTGCGGCCATGGTCTCGCGGCCTTGTGAAGCTGCCCACCGGTGCGCCCCGGGCCGTTTCAACCGCCGACCTGCCGCCATTCGCCCCGCCACATCTGCCCGCTCACCCCTATGCCCGCCATTACGGCTTCGCCCGCGATTATGCCGATGCCAGTTGGGCCCTTTATGGCAAGCTGTTCACAAACTGGGCTGAAGATAATGGCATTGCGATTGACTATTACACCTGGCACGACCTGCACAATAACCCGCAAATATTGACACCCTATCGTCTTTCCATTGTCGTTGGCCACGACGAATACAGTAGCTGGCCCATGCGTGAAGCCATTGAAAACCAGCTTGCCGCCGGCGGCAACCATGCACGTTTCGCCGGCAACAATATCTGGCAGGTGCGCTATGATGAGAACGGCACGACGTTCGTCAACCATAAGGACGAAGCGACCGACCCACTGCTGGGCACTGATCAGGAACGTTTCCTGAGCAACGCCTGGGACCTTCCGCAGTGCGGCTGGCCGCTTGTGAAGACCTATGGCCTGACCGGTTCAGGTGTGATTCATGCGATGTATGGCGGGGCAGCACCACGAGCCAGCGGCGGCTTCACCATTTATCGCCCGTGGCACTGGAGCCTGGAGGGCAGCGACCTTTATTATGGTGATCTGCTGGGCGGTCGGCCCGACTGCATTGCCGCTTACGAAATTGACGGCTGCGATTTCACCATGCGTGAAGGGCTGCCTTACCCCACCGGCAACGACGGAGCGCCGGCCAATCTCAGTATCATCGCCATGGCTCCTGCGGTTCTGCACGAGGAAGACCATTTTGAAGCACGCCATGCCAATATGATGAATTCGGTTTCAACCCCTTCAATCAAGGGCGACGGCATGGGCCTGCCCCATATGGAAGAGCATGAGGGCGTGAAGCATGCCAAATTTGGCGCAGGCATGATTGCCAGCTTTGACCGGGGTGTCGGGCCTGGCGATGGCACGGTGTTTGTTGCTGGCGCGACCGACTGGGTCGTCGGCCTTCAGCGCCGCAACTGGTTTGTCGAAAAGATCACCCGCACCGTTCTGGAAAAGCTTTCAGGGCCGAAACCCACGGGACCAGCCAAAACAGACTGATCCCCGCCCACAGAGATCGCTGACGTTTCGGCCCGCCCGATCAACTTTTCCCGACCACGAGCAGGTCAAGGCGCGAGGCGTAATTCCCGCTGTGATAGATGGCCTGCCGGGCAATTGCGACATTTGCAGTCGTGCCCGGTGCATCGGCCACGTTCTGGTTCCGGGCATAGCGGTCCATATCACTTGAAGTGACTTCAATGCGAATCCGGTGCCCCTTCTGAAAACAGTTGCTTGTCGGACGCAAGTCAAACTGATATTCATAAACCTTACCCGGCTCGACCAGCTTACGCTCGCCTGAACCATCGTGGTATGAGACACGAACGAGGCCGTTGCAGAGATACTGCGTGTGGCCATTGGGGTAAACATCAACCAAATTGATCACAAAATCAGTGTCATGGGCGCTTGTTGAAGCGTAAAGTGTTGCGCGA
Source organism: bacterium (assembly GCA_046076185.1). Classification (GTDB taxonomy): domain Bacteria; phylum Planctomycetota; class Planctomycetia; order Isosphaerales; family Isosphaeraceae; genus QWQI01. Next base: position 2,370 of record JBJTRR010000281.1, read on the forward strand.
ACAGTGCCCGTCACCTCCAGGTCTTCATCAAGCACGGGCGAGGTATAAACCAGCACATCAGCCCTGCTTTCAATTGCTGAACGGTCGCTCATCCTGCCAACGGTCAGCAGATTCCATGCACCAAGACCCTCAACGGAACGCACCGGGTCGAGCGGATTATAGTCGTAGTTGTCGGTTGGCTGATCGCCGGCCGGGGCCGACCAGCTAAGCTGACCATCGCCCTTGTCGGTGTTGGCGTTGCCGCCACTTCCCAGATAAATGGGCTTGGTCACGGCCCGGGCCAGAGGCCATTCGTTTTCGTATCGCCATTGGTTTGTGCCCATGACATAAAGCAGCACCCGGCCCGGTGAAGGCATGGGCGTGTTTGAAGAATGCTTGAGGTGGTGGTCAAAAAACTGCTCCATCTCATGGTAATAGCGATCAACAAATTTATCGGGCGTCGGCACCAGTCCGATGCTTGCCACCTGAATATCTTCAAGGTTATGGTGCCATGGTCCGACAAACAGCCGCACATCGGGTGAGTTCCTGGCCTGACGTTCATAATTCATCAGGCTTTCGGTAAGAAATTCGTCATACCACCCGGCGACGACATAAGTCGGGACCTCAATATTCGCGAGCCGTTTTTCGATTTCAGCCGCACCAAGGTAGCCAGGCACACCCGATTGCTGTTCCACCTGAATTTTGAAGTTCGGGTGGCTTAGCCCCGCTTCGTCATCAATCTGGTTCAGCGGCAAATGCAGCCAGTCAATGCGTCGAAAGTTCTGTAACACTGGTGTTGGCTGGCCGGCCCAGACAAACCAGGTGCACATAGCACTCAGGGCAGGTGCATCCACCAAGTGTTCGCCGCCATATTTCGTGCAGCTTGGCATGATTGCTGCCAGGCCCCGTGGTCTCATGATTCCGGCACAATAACTGGTGAAACCAATATATGAGATACCCGTGATTCCGACCCGGCCGTTCGACCAGTTTTGAACAGCGGCCCATTCCACTGCGTCGAAGGTGTCTTCATGTTCATGCACCAGGGCCCGGAAAACGCCTTCAGAGCCAAATCGCCCGCGAACATCCTGAGCCACGCCCACATAACCGCGTCGGGCCAGATTACGCAGAAGTGCTGGGGCTGAATCGAGCGTGCTGTTCATGTCGTAAGGGCCGCGCAGCATGACAACCGGATATTTGCCTTCCTTCGCCGGCCGGTAAACATGTGTGCGAAGGGCCACACAGTCGCGCATGGGCACCATCACTCGCTCGACCACAATATCCTGATGTTCAATCGGCCCCTGAAAAGGATACTGGCGAAAGGGCAAGTTCTCTCGCCGCAACTTTTCCTCAATCAGCGCAGCCTCACGCGCTTCGGCATCGGCCTGATCGTTAAACTGCTTTCTCTGTTCCGGTGATTTGGCAACAAATCGGGGGTTGACTTCGCTCATATTCCAAATTTCCGTTGGCTCTCGGCCGGTCAATCTGTGCTGTTTCACCGTGAAATGGACAAATCGGCCTGGCCATTTAGATAGTCGGGATGGTTAGGACATGCTCGGATTTTTCGCATGGGGTCCAGAACGAACCGGGAAGCAGGGCGGCATCGTGCCGCCCCCGTTCGTTCCGGACGCTCGACCGGCGCTCGGGTCGTGTCCCACGGAGCCCTATCCTCCGGTCGAGTCCCCAGATCTTCGCATGATCAATCGAACGACGCAACCGAGCCATCTGCCTGGTCGATCATAAATAGCTCAGCTGCATAGACTTCAGAAATCCGTGTCAGTTCATATTCTTTCCACTGGATTCACCAAGAAAATGAAGTGACCCCGATTTCCCCACGCGGCAAAGGCAACGTACATGGAATCAACGTCAAGCTACCTCCCGAATTCGAAAAATTTGGCCGATTCCCAGCTTGTTAATGGCTCATTCCAAAGATAGTGCGCCTGAGCGACATCGTTACGAATGCACGGGCTCGTA
>JBJTRR010000282.1:0-5552 GCA_046076185.1 bacterium
CAATCGTCCTATGTAAGTTCTGAGGAATCGGCATGCTTGAATCATGATGTATTGGAAAATCTGACGAGTTTTGAACTCGTTGCCGGAATAAACAGAACGATTTGCCCTGACAGGTTTCAATAAAGGCTGAATCGTATTTGGTACGAGTCATCAGCCGCCGGCGGTTTTCAGCAGATCAAGCACACGGGCGACGATGGTGGCAGCGGGCGGGCGTTTTTCTTCGAGAGGAATGTAGCCGGTGAGTTCGTCAACCATGCGGATTTCGCCTTTGCGGATGGAAGCGAGCCGGGCGAGTTTTGCGGCCGAGCGGGCGCGGAAGACGACAAAGCCGTCGTCGGTGTGAATGCGTGCAACGCCCCAGCGAGCGGCCAGAATGCGTGTTTCATTTTCGCGGATCAGGTTCTCGGCCTGTGGTGGCAATGGGCCGAAGCGGTCGGTCAGTTCCTGCACGAAGTCGTTCAGGCGATCGATGGTGCGAAGGCGGCTGAGGCGACGATAGATTTCCATCTTTACGCGATGGCCGTCGATGTAATCTCTGGGGAACCAGGCACGCCAGGGCAGCTCGACACTGCATTCCACGGGCGGCGGCTCTTTTTTGCCGGTTCGCTTACGCACAGCCTTTTCAAGCAGGGTGCAATAAAGCTCGTAGCCGACTGCTTCGATATGCCCCGACTGTTCCGAGCCGAGAATATTGCCCGCGCCACGGATTTCAAGGTCGCGCAGGGCAATTTTGAAGCCGGCGCCGAGGTCGGTGAACTCCTCAATCGCCTTGAGCCTTTTGACGGCATTGGGCGTGACCGGCTTTTCGTTTTCAAGCAGCAGATAGGCATAGGCGCGGTGCTTGAATCTGCCCACGCGGCCGCGAAGCTGGTGCAGGTCGGCCAGGCCGTATTTATCGGCTTCGTTAATGAAAATAGTATTGGCGTTAGGTATGTCGAGGCCGCTTTCAATAATGGTAGTGGCCAGAAGTATGTCGGCCTCGTGGCGGATAAATTTGAGCATGGCCCGTTCAAGCTCCTCGCCTGACATTTGCCCGTGTGCCACCAGAATGCGTGCTTCAGGCACAACTTTCTTGATCCGTTCGGCAATGGTGTGAATGTCGTGGACGCGGTTATGCACAAAGAAGATCTGGCCGTCGCGGTTCAGTTCGCGATAGATCGCCCGGCGCACGAGGTCGGGATCGAATCGACTGATTCGGGTTTCAATGGCCTTGCGCCCGGCAGGCGGCGTTTCAAGGTTGGAAATATCGCGAATGCCCAGCAGGCTCATGTGCAGTGTTCGCGGAATGGGCGTGGCCGAGAGGGTGAGCACGTCAACCGTGGCCTTGAGCGACTTGAGCCATTCTTTGTCTTCGACGCCGAATCGCTGTTCTTCGTCAATAATCACCAGCCCAAGATCTTTGAAAACGACGTCTTTCTGCAGAATCCGGTGCGTGCCTATGAGGATATCAACCCCGCCATAGGCGGCTCGGCGAATGGCCTCGCGCATTTGTGGCTTGGGACGAAAGCGGTTGAGCACTTCAATGGTGAAAGGATATTCGGCCATGCGGTCGGAGAAGCTGCGGTAATGCTGTTCGGCCAGAACGGTGGTGGGCACAAGCACGGCGACCTGCTTGCCAGCTTCAGCGACCTGAAAAGCGGCACGAATGGCGAGTTCGGTCTTGCCATAGCCGACATCGCCGCAGACAAGCCTGTCCATTGGCTTCTGCGCCGAAAGATCCTGCCGGATGGCGGAAATGGCAGAGAGCTGGTCGGGCGTTTCGTCGTAGGGAAAGGCGGCTTCGAACTGGCGATACCACGCCGATTCATCGGCTGGATAAGCAAAGCCGGGCACGGCTGCACGTGAGGCCTGAATTTCCAGAAGCTCGCCGGCGAGGTCGATCAGAGCTTCAGCGACGCGGGTTTTACGCTTTTCCCAGGTTGAGCCGCCAAGTTTGGAAAGGGGTGGATCAGAGCGGCCGCCGCCGACGTATTTCTGCACCAGCTCGATTTGCGAGACCGGCACGAACATGCGGGTTTCGGCTGCGAATTCAAGGACAAGCGTCTCTTCGGCATGCTCTTTGGTTCGCTCAAGAGTCTGCATGCCGTGATAGCGGGCGATGCCATGATTGACATGGACAACGAGGTCGCCGGGATTGAGGTCGAGGAAGCTGTCAATGGCCCGCGATTCATATTTTCGACGGGCCTGGGCGCGACGGGTGTCGGGGCGGTGGAACAGCTCATGGTCGCCCAGCACAATCAGGTGATTGTCGATCAGCCGGAAGCCGCTTTTAAGCTGGCCAACGACCAGTTCAAGCCTGTTCTCGCGGGCCAGTCGGGTGTCGGCAAAGATCTCTTGCAAGCGGTCGCGTTCGCCGGCATTGTGGCAGGCGATGAATACGGTTTCGCCTTCAGCTACTGATTCAAGCTCGGCCTTGACACGCACCAGGTCGCCGGTGAACCGCTCAAGCGACTCTACCCGCAGATGGCAGGCCTGATCCATTCCATCGGCCGCTAGGCTTGCAACGGCTGCTGTGGGGAACCTGATCAGGCGTTTGTAAGTCTGTTCAAAGGGATAAAGGCCGCCGGTTTCGCGTTCGCGGGCCAGATAAATCTCGGCCTGTCGTTTGAGTTCGGGTGGGTCGATCAGCACCACCCAGTCGCCGGGTTGCAGCAGGTCGGTCATGTGGGCACGGGCTGGGTGGTCGTCAAGGCCCAGATCAGCCAGGGCACCGATCCGCACCGACTTCACTGCCCCGCTGGTGCGCTGGCTGGCGATGTCGAAGCTACGCATGCTTTCGATTTCGTCGCCGAAGAATTCCAGGCGAACGGGGTCAACGGCGTCGAACGGGAAGATGTCGAGAATGCCGCCGCGAAGGGCAAATTCGCCGGGCACTTCCACCACATCCACCCGCTGAAGGCCCTGCTCGCCCAGCCAGTTGGCCAGTCGTTCGGGCGGCTCGTGGCTGCCCACGGTAATGGTTCGCATCGACTTTGCCAACCAGTCGTGGGCCACCACCGGCTGGGTGATGGAATGAACCGTGGTGACGATTCGTGCCGGCGATGCCGGGCCAAAGGCAATGCGAAGCTGGTTCAGCCGACGCACGGCCGATTCGTCTGGAGTTTCACCGGGGCGGGGCGGCTTCACCCAGGCGGGAATGCGACTGATGGGTTCCGTACCGGCAAAGCCTGACCAGTCTTCGGCGAAGTCGTCGATATCGCCTTCGTGTGGCAAGACGACAAGCAGGCGACCTGCCGACTGCCGGGCCAGCCCTTCCACCGCCATGGCCATGGCTGAGCCCCAGGCGCCGTCGATGGTCACGCTGCGGCCTTGCCTGAGAGCCTCGACCACTCCGGCCCAGCCAGTGGCTGAATCAAGCAGAGGCACCAAGCCAGCCAGCGAAGTACCTGCCGCCGTTGCCCGTGCCCGTTTGTCGATCTTGCCGTCTGGTCGATCCAAAGTTGTTCACCCGCCCCTGTTGCGGCGAAACGTTCGTCTATTTTTCCAGCCTGGTCTCTTCTTTGACACTCATGTCATGCGCTGCCCGCTGGTTCTGGCCTCGAAAGGCCGAGTGTCCCGGTTCGGCACGCACAATCAGCGAGCCTGAACGCAAAGGCAGGGCATCGATTCGAGAATCAGGCCTGGCAGGCCGGGCTTCGGAAGCTTGGGTAGCCGTTGCCAGTGGCAGATTGGCCAGAACAAGGTCGTGAAGGTCGTTAATCTCAAAAGGCAGGTCGAGACAGCCACAGGCCCCGGCAGAACGGGCGCGGGCGGTCAGGTCGCGGCTGGCCATGGCCAGCAGGGCCAGCACGGGGCGACGGCAGCTCCAGGCTTTCAGCTCGGCCTCCCATCGCGGGTTCAGTGTCGGTATGTCCCATACCATCAGGCAGCCAGTGGGTATTGACGGGTCCGACCATCCGCTTGGCACGACTGCCTCAAGCGAGATCATCGCCAGGCAGTCGGCCAGCATCTCGACCATCGGTAGATTCTGCGACAGCACTCCCACCCGAGTCTGCCGGCCAGTTCGGTCAAAGCCACCTGTGCCGCGAAGCCGGGCCACGCGGCTGGCGAAAACATCGGCGGCCACTGATTCCGGCGTGATCCGGTCGGCCATTGCGGCCATCTCCTGCACATCGCTGTAGCGGGCCAGCTCGCCCAGAATCAGCTCAAGTCGCGGCCTGCCCGCCCTGAGATTCTCCATGGTCTGCCGCAACTGCCGCATCACGACCACTTCAGCCGGGCCAGCATTACGCCGGTGAACCACCAGCCAGCCACTTTTTGCCATGGCCAGCAGCTCATCGACTGAAATTGGCATGGCAACATTTTCGGGCCAGTGAAGCACTGAATCGCGTTCGGCCAAGGTTGCCACGAGGCCGGCAAAGACAGCATCGGTGCGGTCGCCAACCCAAAGCACATCAGCTTTTTGCCGTCGCCCCTGGCTTTTCTTCATGGCTCATCCCTGATCATTATTTGATTATGGCTTTTGTCGCATGGCTGCTATGCCCTGACAATGCTTAAGTGCCTGCCGATGCCGCCGGAGCCGGCTCTATTGCCGTCGTCTCCTGTGACGGATGCTCTGCCCGTAGGGCCAGAATCATTAGAATCACTGCACCCGCCACCAGCATATTATCGGCAAAGTTAAATATGGCGCAGTGGAAATTCAGCGGATCAATATGAAAATAGACAAAATCACGCACATGATGATAGATCAGACGGTCGTAACAGTTGCCCATCGCACCTGCCATAATCAGCCCCAGAGCCACCGTGAGCCAGGTGTCCTTCGCCGCTTCCTGCAGAAACAGCCACCAGACGATCAGCAGGCAGGCCAGAATGCTGAGCACTGCGAATATCAGGCTTGACTGCGGCAGGTTCCCGCCGAAACCCCACAGGGCACCCGTGTTGTAGCTGGTTCGTAGCTCGAGGATGTTGGGTATAATCGAAACTGGCTCGGAACCCGGCGGACCCACGCGGGCAAAAATTGCGGACTTCGTCCAGAGGTCGAAAACTGCTCCCCCAAGTGCGAGTATCCAGAAGATCAATCGATTGCGGAAAGGTATAGGGGCCATCAGTCACTCGCTCCGGCATTGTGTAACAGCACGGTCAGCCAAAACCATCTACCGGCCCGACACAGAATTATGATCCATCTATTTCATGATTTTACGATAAATCGTCAGAACTGACTACCGCAATTCAAGTCATTTAGGTTTCAAACAAACCAATAGTATTCGGTGAATAAATCAGAGATAAAGTTCTAATTAAATTTTCTTTTCGAAGCAAAATTCAAGTTTTCATTGCATGACCAATTCATTATGTTCTGAGATTAGTTGATCAGGCAAAGCTTAATGCGTTTTGCGAATAAAAACAAGCTAAGTTGCTCGAGATATCGAATTGAGCTGGAAATTTAAAGAAACGGTCATAAATTACATTAAAGTATTGTAATTGTAGTAATTATTGATGGTATCCCTGAAAATCTCATTCTCAGGCACTTTTCGGATGAGTTAATTTGTTCGAAAATGAATTTATATTTACGGCCCGAAGAGTTTAGAACTGCACTTTGCCAATTTCTACAAACA
>JBJTRR010000283.1:0-2923 GCA_046076185.1 bacterium
GTCTCAATCGACTCATAGCCCCACTGGTCGGCAAAGGCCTTGGTGGCAGCTTCGCTTCGGCCACAAACGGCTTTCAGCACGGGGCGATAGGCCAGCTCGGGAAAGAAGTCGTTGACTCTCTTGTAGCCGTTGGTGTGTGTCCGGCCCATGAAGCCATAACCGACCAAGCCAATATTCAGAGGTTTCTTGCTGCTCATCGTGTTTCAGAAAGTCCTGGTTGATTTTTCGGAGAGGTTGTCTCGTTGAAGTATCTGAGATTTTCACGACATTGGCATGTCAGGTCAAGCGATTATTCATGATCATCGCCAGATTCTTCTGAAAGCCCATCAAATAAAAAAGGCTGCATGGTTTTGTTCCATGCAGCCCACTTTGCAAACATTTGCCTTTAATCAGAACGCTCAAATCTCCTGCGGAATTCGCATGGCATAGAACGACCGCCAGGCGAAAGTGAAGCCAATCATAAGCATCACCACACCCACGATGGCCGTAATGTCCTGACCACCTTCTTTTTGGGCCGATTCCTTCATGGCGATCGCAATTTCAACAGCCAAAAGGCCGAAGAGTGTCGAGAATTTGATGATCGGATTCAGCGCGACAGATGTCGTGTCCTTGAACGGGTCGCCCACCGTGTCGCCCACCACCGTGGCAGCGTGCAGATCGGTGTTTTTCTCTTTCAGGTCAACTTCCACCAGCTTCTTGGCGTTATCCCACGAGCCACCGGCATTCGCCATGAAAATCGCCTGAAACAGCCCGAAAACAGCGATCGAAACCAGATAGGCCACGAAGAAGTTCGGGTCGAAGAAGGCGAACGCCAGTGTCAGCGACATCAGCGTGATGAAAATGTTCCACATGCCGGCCTGGGCATATTCGGTGCAGATGCGAACCACCGTCTTCGAGTCTTCAAGATTCGCCTCCTGCTTGTTCAGGTCCATGTTCTTCTTGATGAAAGCCACAGCCCTGTATGCACCCGTCGTCACAGCCTGTATCGACGCGCCACAGAACCAGAAGATCACTGCACCGCCCGTGATAAAGCCCAGCAGAACCGGGGCATCGGTCAGGCTAAGTTGCAGCATATTGGCTTTTTCAAGCAGCAGGATGATCGAGAAGATCATCGTGGTGGCACCCACCACCGCCGTTCCGATCAGCACTGGCTTGGCCGTCGCCTTAAACGTGTTACCGGCCGAATCGTTGGCCTCAAGATAATGCTTACCCCGCTCAAAATCGGGCGTGAATCCGAAATCTTTCTCGATCTCTTCCTTAATGCCAGGGATATGCTCGGTCTGGGCCAGTTCAAAGATCGACTGGGCATTGTCCGTCACGGGGCCATAGCTATCCACAGCGATATTCACAGGGCCCATGCACAAAAAGCCGAAAGCAACGAGACCAAAGGCAAAAATCGAGGCATGTTGCCCGGTGATCTGGTCAAGTCCCTGAAGACTGACGAAATAGGCGCCTGACATCAGCCCGACAATCAGCATTCCGCACCAGAAGGCGCTGAAATTGCCGGCGACCAGGCCCGAGAGAATAGTCAGCGAGGCGCCGCCTTCACGGCTGGCGGTGACAATTTCCTGAACGTGCTTGGAATGCGAACTGGTAAAGGCCTTGGTAAATTCTGGAATCAGCACGGCCGCGATGGTGCCACAACTGATGATCATGGCAAGTTGCCACCAGAGTTGGGGCAGTTTTGAGACAACGCCGGCAGCGTTTGTTACAGAAATATCGCCAATCAGAAGCCAACTCATCAGGAAAGAGGTCGTGATGCAGAGCATCGCGGCAATCCAGATCAGGCGTGTCAGGGGAGCTTCGAAGTCGAAGTCCTTCAAACCCTTATATTCTTTCTCAGAATATTTCTGGTTGATGAAATAGCTGGCACCCGACATGAAGTCCATCAGGAACCGCATGGCGAAGATCCAGACAATCAGCTTGGCCTGAATGGCCGGGTCAGACACAGCCAGCGTGATGAAAGAGATCAGGGCCACGCCTGTCACGCCGTAAGTCTCAAATCCGTCAGCGGTTGGGCCAACTGAATCGCCCGCGTTGTCGCCGGTGCAGTCGGCAATCACGCCCGGGTTACGCGGGTCGTCTTCCTTCACCTGGAAAACGATTTTCATGAGGTCAGAACCGATGTCAGCGATCTTTGTAAAGATACCGCCAGCGATACGCAAGACTGAGGCACCCAGCGATTCACCAATGGCAAAACCGAGGAAGCAATAACCAACAATTTCACGATTCACAAAAAGCAGGATGATCACCATCATCACCAGCTCAAGCGAAATCAGGAACAGGCCGATCGACATGCCCGCCCGCAGAGGAATATTCACCACATCCCAGGGCTCCGCTTTCAGCGCTGCAAATGCCGTCCGTGAATTGGCATAGGTGTTGACACGAATCCCGTAGGCCGCCACCCAGTATGAGCCGCCCATGCCGACCAGTGAAAAGAGCAGCACGAGAGCAACCGTGTCGAGTCCTTCGCCCTGCAGGCCCATGAAGTAATAACTCATGGCTGCACCAATAATGGCAAAGAGAACCAGTAAAAACTTGCCCTGTTGAATCAGATAAGTGTTGCAGGTCTGATAAATCGTTTCAGAGACATTCAACATCGTTTGGTGCGCGGGCAACTGCATAATTTGCTTACGCAAAGTCAGGCTGATGCCAAGCGTGCCGCAGATCACCAGTGCGCCAAAAGCCAGTAGATTCCAGCCGCTGACTTCCTGGCCAAGCAGGTTGAACTTGCCGGCATGAAGATCAGGGATCTTCATATCAGCCTCACTGGCCAGCGCCGAACTCATACCGGCCAAAAAGAAAACTGATAGTATCGCAAAAATCCGTGTCGCGTGTCTCATGTTGATTCCGGTTTTGACATGACGTTGATTGATCGATTGCTACCAGCAACGATCATGGTAGAGTCTCCGTTAAAGTACAG
>JBJTRR010000284.1:0-6100 GCA_046076185.1 bacterium
CAACTATTAACACACAAAATAAAGGCTTTGCAAGTAACAAATGCGAGCCACCGCATTTCAAATCATGAAAGCTGGATTTTGACTTGGAATACCCCGAAAAAAATATTACTATGGACTCATATTCAGTCCGTGTTGAAAAATCATTCGAGATTAGCCGTGGCAGCCTCCTCAGTCGATCAAGATCTCCAAAAGTCGCTATCGGGCGAGCATGATCACCGAAATGCTTTGGTCATATCATCAACGCCAGCTGGCATTTCCCGAACTATGCTGAATTTTTGGATCGATGCAGCTCTTCTCTTCTCTGCATCATCAATGGCATGGGTCTCGGTGATGCTTTTGGTTGTCTTTCCAATTCCAACACGTTCTGAAGGGATGAAACTGCTGGGACTCGACTTTAACCAGTGGCGTCAGATTCAATTCGGGCTGCTCATGACAAGTTCGCTTCTTGCACTTGAGCATCTGGTGCTTCACTGGAAGTGGGTTTGTGGCGTCATCGTGAACAAAATTTTGAAGATTAAGGCCCGCCCTGATGAAGCAATTCAGGCTGTTTATGGCGTAGGCTTTTTTATAGGCACATTACTTTTCATGTGTGCTCTCATCGTGGTGGCAAAACTGCTGGTCTATTTGCCACCACCAACTTAACTTGAAAGCATTGAAATTAAGGGATTAGAGAATCAGGGCCCTCGCCTGACGACAACCGTAACTCGCTGGCCGCCCGGCCCGCCCAGTGAGAGCGGAATTCCGTTCATGGCATCATATTTCATTACAGCCAGATTAAAATCTTCGCGATTATTGACTTGCTCAGGCCCCACGGAAATCACTCGCATCCCCGGACGAAGACCGGCAAGATCAGCAGGGCTTCGCCGATCAACCTGATCTATCAGCAGAATCGATGGGCTATCGGCCCTGGCTTCGTCCGATTTGACATCGCGCACTGAAAAACCAAGTGCCTCAAGCGGCATCGGAACTTCATTACCCAGATTCCCGACCGTCACTTTTGCCAGGCCGGTTTTCCCATCACGCAGGTACTCAACATCAACTGACCGCCCCACTTCCAAAGCAGATATCTGAACACGCAGTTTGGCTGAATCTTCCACCGGTTTACCATCCATGCTGGTGATCACATCACCTGAAAGCAGTCCGGCCTGCGCCGCCGGGCTACCAGGCACAACTGAAGAAACAAGGGCGCCTTTGCCGCTGGCAACACCAAATTCCCTGGCCAGTGATTCACTTAACGATTGAAGCCGAATACCGAAAAAACCACGTGTAACTTTTCCATCCTTGATGATCTGGTTGACTATTCGTTGGGCCAGATGCGAAGGAATTGAAAGCCCGATACCCTGATTACCGCCGTTTTCAGAAAAAATCGCCGTGTTAATGCCAATCACTTCACCTTTTAAATTAACAAGTGGCCCACCACTGTTTCCTGGGTTGATCGGTGCATCCGTCTGAAGAAAGTCTTCAAACGAGTTACCCTCAACCAAACCAAGATTCGTTCGATTTTTTGCTGAAATAATCCCGGCTGTTACGGTACGTTCAAGGGCAAAAGGGCTGCCAATGGCGAGTACCCAGTCACCAATCTCGGCTTTCTCTGAATCACCCCAGGCCGCTTCGACTGTCAGCTTCGCACCAACTTTCAACACAGCAAGATCTGTCTTCGGGTCGGCCCCAACGATCATCGCCGGAATTTCGCCCGATGAACCAATCCGGACGTAAACAAGATCCGCATTTTTAATCACATGATGATTCGTGACTATGTAACCTTTGGCGGAATCGATCACCACACCCGAACCCATACCGGAACTTTGCATCGCAGCCGGACCTTCGGCCAGTCCCTGGCCCGTGCTGATCGTGCGAATGTTCGCTACGGCTGGTGCCACTGCCTGCTGAGCAATTCGGAAAAGAGCTGAAGCTCGCGAAAAATCATCGCCCGGCAAGGTTTTAAGTGCCTCTAAGGCAGCTTTGGCTCTGCCTGATTCATAAGCATAGCCTATCCGCCAGAGAATGTATGGTCCACCATAAACCACGCCTGCCATGGCCGCCAGAATCGTCAGAACGATCAGAAATCCTCCACGCACGGGAGGCGTGGTGGGTCGTGGCGGCTCATTCAGCATGGCCTGAATTTCTTCCTCAGTCAATTCACTCATTATCGCAGGCTCGCCTCGGGGTTGGGCTGAAATTCTGTTAATTAGTTTAGGCTATCTGAGTGAAAACGGCCATGGTTGATAGAAGCCAATTCATAGGACTCCGCTTCAAGTCAAAATTTTTTGAATACAAGAGAGGGTTTGCAATCCCGAGAAAAGGTTATGCCGAGTAAAAAAGTAGCAGACAAATCCTGCCCAAACAAAAAACATAGTAACACTTCACCCAAGTGAAGTTCCTCACGCGGGCATTGGTGGCAGCGTGCCTGTTTTTATCTGTTCTGAAACCGCCTCAATGACGGTCCTGATTGGGTCATGGCCGCGTTGACGCAGGCTCCGAAAAATACTCATCAATACCGCCTGACAATCTGATCCCTGCTCGCTCCGATTCCCATAACTGTTCTTTCGCAAAATTACCGCCGGACGAATCGATCGTTCCGCATGATTGTTGTCAAACGGCACTCCATCATGATCCAAAAAAGTAAACAGATCGTTCTCGTGCCGGCGAAGTCGTTTCATTAACCGCAAAACATGCTCGTCATTCCACGACTTCGAAATAATCGCCGACAACCTCAATTGAAATTCCGCCCGCTTGCCTTCAAGTTCCTTTTTTTCGATAATGTCACGATCTTTCCACACCTCAATCGAATCACGAAGCAAGGTGCCCAATTGCATTTCAAATTCGGGCCAGTCGCAGCCAGGATTTTTGTAATGGAGTGTCGCCGACAGTTCACGCAGCAAATGCACAAGGCACATCTGCCGGCTACCACAATTAACGGCATTGTAGGCAGCCCAGAAGTCAGTAATCAGTGTTCCCGCGAAATGAGTCGTGAAAAACCGGTCAAGTGCCGGCGAACCTCGTGACCGGTCGATCAGATAAAATGTGGTCCGGTCGTTACCAAAACACCAGAGCCAGTGCGTTTGGCCCGCCACCCGCCAGCCGGTTTCGTCGGCGTGCAGCCGGGCCGATTGCATGGCCTCCTGATGCAATTGCTCATACCAGGGGAAGATTGTTTCCTGCAGCCGATACCACATTTGAACCAGGCCACCAGGTGTGATTTTCAATTGCATATGGAAATTGAAAACGTCCACGATCTGATCCAGCGTGTTGCCAAGGGCGTAATGCTGCCAGGCACTCAGGGCGAGTGTTCGCAGGCCGATGGTTGAGCCCGGCAGTGCGTCGGCCACGGGGGCTTCAACTTTCTGGTGGCAGCGTGGGCACCAGTCGCGGTGGATGATGTGCTCGGTGACTTCGGGCTTGATATCGGGGATGTCTTCGATGTATCGCGTGCGGATTTCAGCACAGCGATTCAGGGGGCCACCGCAGTCGGGACAGACTTCGGCCCGATGTTCGCGTTGATGATCGATTCGTTCCGGGGCAGCCCGTCGCGAGCCTTTGTGACCGTTTTGGGCACCGGCTTTTCGCTTGGGTCCGACGACATTTTGCTTGAGATAAACAGGAATCATGGCTGAGGGGGTGGAGGCCGATGAGGCCTCGGCAGCCATTTTGGCGAGCTGCAGGAGGGCGAAAACCACTGCCTCCTTGCCCTGATTGAAAATAGCTTCAGCCTGAGCCTGGTCCATCGAAACCAACAGCTTGGGATCAATCGCAGAAGTTGGTCCGTGTGAGTCGCTCATGAAGAGCGTAATAATCGATTTTGCAGAAATCACCAAGGTCAACTTCACTTGGGTGAAGTGTTACAAATATTTTTGGTTCTGTCCAGACGATGACTGCATATATAGTGGCTGTCACATCAGGTGATGCACCTACCGGATCAGCTGAGCATTTATCACTTTATGCTGTTGGGCTGGTACTTTTTCTTATCACCCTGAGCCTGAATCTTGCCAGTGGCTGGATACTTAGTAGATTTCGGGAGGAGTACGCATGACTGATCCTGAAATATCACCAATGGTCAAGATTGAGTTCACGTCAGCCTTCATGGCCGACAGGGGTCGGCGTGAAAGGCGGGATCGTTTTTTCCGTTATCTATGCCTTTTCTCAACAATACTGGGTGTCGGTTTTTTACTGACTGTGATGCTTTCAGTGATTCTTCGTGTGTTTTTTCCAGCTGAGGAATCAGCAGAAAACATGATGAATCTAGCAGAACGGTTTCAAAATTTCTTTAGCCTTTTAGGACATGGTGAAAAACTACTTCCCGATTTCATGAGGGCTGAGGCATGGCACGGTAGTTCCATTTGGGTAGGTATTCGTCGAAGACGATCTTCATCTCTTTTGCGAATACCGCATCGCATTTGCGTCCTGTCGCGTAGACTTTTTCCAGTATGCCGACCGTCACTTTCAAGCCTTGCGTCGTTTTGGCTCGCTCCATGAACGTTCGGGCCACGTCCAGCGTCCGGAAGATCACGCCCTTGCAGGCTCGTGTGATGTGCGGAAACACCCGGTGTTCAATCGGGTTATGTTTTGAACAGTACGGCGGGTAATGGGCCACCCGGATTTCCAGGTTCAACCGGTTCGCCAACGCCTGCAGATCCTGCTTGAAAAGATGACGATTGGCACCGTTGCTGCCGCCACCGTCGCACAGGATCAGCAGCCGCCTGGCGTTCGGGTAGGCCTTGCGGCCCTCTTCGTTCCACCACAATTCCAGGCTGTCGCAGCACAGTTCGCTGGTGTCGTGCGACGTGTTCAGGTGAATGCGGGCCGTCTGACGCGTCACATCGTAAATCCCGTGCGGGATCAGCGTACCCTGGCCGAACGAGCCGAAATCGTGGTCGAAGGTTTCTTCCGTATGTTGCGTAAATGTCGTTCCGGGCCGGTGAAAATTGCCCAGAATCTCCTTCTTCTTGGTGTCGATGCTGATCACCGGATCGCCCGACTTCCGATACGCCTGCCGCAATGCGGCGATCTTTTCGAACTGGGCGTTGCGGTCGGGGTGGTGGCCCATGCTTTTCTTCTTGCGAGCCGTTCGGCAGCCAACACGAAGCTTTCGCAACATTCTGCGGACAGTTCGGCGACTGGCCGGCGTGTTCATGGCCGTCAGGCGGCGGCAAATTTCGCGGACCGAGAGGTTCGTCCAGAGCACGCCCTCCCGCATCGGGTCACCGGCCGTAAACTCCTGCAGAATCTGGCGTAAATTCGTTTCCGTTTGAGGCCGGGACTCAGTCAGGCTGTGTCGTCCGCCCCTTTTTTCCGGACCCGTCCGTCGGCCGGATCCGCTTGCTCTTCCAAGTCCTTGATTCCCTGTCGAATGGTTTTGGGATCGCAGCCGAAAAGTCGGGAGATCCGTTCGACCCCGCCGTGGCCAAGCTTGACGGCCTCGATCGCCGCATAACGTCGCCTGTCCTTCTCGGAAAGCCACGAGTAGAACTGCTTCATCTTCGCCTGAACGTCGTCGGAATAAGCGTCCATGCCGCCCTCCACGCCGGTAAGTCACTCCGATGTCATCACATGTCAGGAAAGTTTATCGAAAACTCGGCATTGGGGAAGTTGATCTTTGCCATATCCTTAGGGCGATTATTGAATAGAACACTTGGGATTGATCCTTCTGAGGTTGGGTATAAAGTCGGAGTTATTGGATCTGTGTGGCTATTAGGCCTTGTTGTTTTATCAGCGGTTCCGGTGGCTGTCGGAGCAGCCGTCTTTCTTGAGGAGTATTGTCCGGAAGGTCGTATCAGATCTCTCGTTCAGACGAATATATCAAATTTGGCAAGTGTTCCTTCGATCGTATACGGTCTGCTTGGACTGATGATTTTTCAAAGGGGTTTTGGCTACAAACAAATAGCGTTGGGACCTTGTTTGCTTGCAGGTGCGTTGACCCTGTCTTTACTCATCTTGCCAGTGATTGTGATTGCGACTCAGGAATCTCTGCGTGCCATTCCTAATAGTATGCGACATGCTGCACTTGCCCTAGGTGCTTCAAGGTGGCAGATGATTAGAGATCATCTGCTTCCGGCTGCTTTGCCTGGCATTTTGACCGGCTCAATTCTGGGTGTTTCGCGTG
>JBJTRR010000285.1:0-9309 GCA_046076185.1 bacterium
TTGCCGGTGCACGAACCGATTTGCCTGAATGGCGGCCAGTGTGGGGCGAATCAGCAAAGAAATGAAATCCGGGGCCTTTTTTGACAACCCTGCCATAAATGATATGATCCATTGAAATGGTTTCAATTGAAATTGCATTAATGGCAGGAATCGAACGAATAAGCAGGAGAATGAAATGAGATTCAGATTACTGGCTTTAGTGTTACTCATCATTTCGGCTCAATTGCCGGCACAGGCGGCTGATGCTAAACGCCCGAATGTGCTGTTTCTGATATCCGATGATTTAAATAACCTGCTTGGCTGTTATGGCGACAAACTGGCCAAAACGCCGAATATCGACAGACTGGCGGCCCGGGGTGTGCTGTTTGAAAAGGCTTATTGCGCCTTTCCTCTGTGTGGCCCGAGCCGGAATTCCATACTCACCGGCCTTTACCCAAACAGCACGGGAATTCTGGCTAACGGGCAGGTTTTCCGCCAGACGATACCCAACCAGCAGAGCATGCCTCAGGCGTTTCGCGTTTCCGGCTATTTCGCCGGCCGAATTGGCAAACTATATCATTACAACGTGCCCAATTCCATTGGCACAAATGGTCACGACGACCCGGGCTCGTGGGAATTGGAATTAAATCCGGCAGGTGTTGACCGGCTGGAAGAACACCCGAAGATTTTTTCGCTTTCGCCGGGCAATTTTGGCGGCACACTCAGCTGGTATGCTTCGCCAAAATCTGACGAATTTCATACCGATCGGCTGATGGCCGAAGATGCCGAATGGGTGCTTGAACGCTGCGCCAGAAAGCAGGACAGGCCGTTTTTTCTGGCAGTCGGGTTTTTCCGCCCTCACACGCCTTATGTTGCCCCACAGAAATATTTCGAGCTTTTTCCAGAGAAGGAAATGCCTGTTGTGACAGGTGTCAGGGAAGACAGGGCCGACATTCCTCAGGCAGGCCTGGGCAGTGGCAAAAAAGAGCAGGACGACATGACCGATGATCAGCGTCGGCAGGCCAGGCAGGCTTATAATGCCAGTATTTCGTTTATGGATGCCCAGGTGGGCCGTGTGGTTGATGCGCTTGACCGGCTGGGGCTGGCGGAAAATACAATTATTGTCTTTACAAGCGACCATGGTTATCACATGGGCGAGCATGGTCTCTGGCAGAAAATGAGCCTTTTTGAAGAGAGTGCCCGGGTGCCGATGCTGATTGTTGCGCCTGGGGTTGCAAAGAAAGGTGCGGTGGCTGCGGCACCGGTGAGTCAGGTTGATTTATTCCCGACACTGGCCGAGCTTTGCGGTGTTATGAAACCCTCAAACCTGCAGGGGCAGAGCTTGGTACCGCTCTTGAAAAACCCGGCAGAGCAGGGCAGGGGATGGGCTTTGACACAAGTCACGCGAAATGGTACGACACTCAGGCGGCCCGGCGATGATGCAGTGAAGAAGAAGGGCACAGGCCGGGAAAACCAGATTTTCGGATTCAGTCTTCGCACCCCTCGCTGGAGATATACGGAGTGGGCCGAAGGGAAATTTGGGCGTGAGTTATATGATCATGACAACGACCCGAAAGAGCTGACAAATCTGGCGGATAAGCCGGAAATGAAATCGACGCTCGCCGAATTGTCAGAAAAGCTGCAAGTGGCGGTTAAATCAACATATCCGCCGTCGGGCATCATACCGGAAGTGAAGCCGGCCAACTGGGCACCGCTGTTAACAAACCCCTGATTGGATCAGGATCTTACAGACAGATATCAGAAAATCGGGCCGGGCTTTTTGCACCCGGCCTGATTTCAATTCAATCAAAATCTCTATGATTTCTGTAATAGATACCGGGACGTTCATAGAACTGAGCCTGATAGAAGCCCGGGTTTCCATAGGGGTTTGCATTTGAATAACCCCGCCCCCATCTTGCACCTTGGTATTGTGGAATTTGATGTTCAGGCTCTATTTCCTCATCAAATTCGGTCTCTTCATCGTATGTTTCACTGGCCATTTCCCTGACTCTTGAATAGCCAAGCGAAATAAACAGCATCAATTCGGGTGTAATCTGTGCCCGATATCTGTAGGCCAGGCCGATATTATTGAAAATCAGGGAATAAAAGAAAATCAGTGGAACTACAAAGAGAAATGGCAGCAGCATGTCGGCCTTGTTGATTTTTAAGCCATAGCGGAAACCGCGAAACAGCCTGATTGTGGCGTTATAATACCACCAGAGCATTTCAGGTGTTGTCAAAAACATGCGTGTGCTTCCTCTTAGAAGATGCCACGGGAAAGGCGCATACATCAGGTGAAAGAAGCCGAAAAGCAGGCCGGGGATGATTTCCGCCCCTTTGGTGATATCAAAGGGGTTACCAATATTTGAATTTGTTTGCAGGCCGTCGGATGTGCCAAAACCATCCGCATAAGATTTGAGTCGCCTGGCCTGTTCCGCCTGAATCTGTTGAATTTCGGTAACAGCAGATTGGTAAGTGACAAGAATTGCCAAAGGAGAAATCAGCAGACCGACGATTAAGAAGAGATAGCGATAAGAGCTTTTGAATACTGAAGGAATGACCAGAGACATAATGAAAGTTCCGATAAACACATAAACAATATAGAATCTGAGGTAATAAACCATCATAATACAAATTGCCAGGCAAATAAAGTATCTTGGTTTGAACCGAAGTTGACAGAATTGCAGACAGCAATACAGGCCCAGCACTTCAACCAATACAACGATCGGCTCCTTCTGGGTCTGGGCTGAAAACAAGACCAGTGAAGGCATGAAGACAAGCGTCATCCCTACATATTTGGCCGCTTTCGGATGATTAAAAATCTGCATGGAAAGCCGATAGGCAAATACAGGAACAAGCGAACCCACGAACACATTCAGCATGGCGGCAGGAATACGTCCTGGGGAATTCAGCAGAAAGAACTCTACAGCAACGATTGCATTATATCCGATGTGTAACTTGCCACCATCGCTTACAGCTCCTTCACGGGCACTTTTAAAATACTCATAAACAGCTTCTGGCAGTGAAAACAGACCATACCCAGCCTGAACCCATGACTCATAAAGACCAAGACCACCAGTCCACCCGGAACTGTCTTCGTCCTTAATAATTGTAATCAGGCCGAAATAGTAAACCACCAGCACCATCATTGATCTGATCAGGTATGCCATGAGAAAGAGCGTGGTCTGCTCTCTTCTCGTTTCCCGATGATGTGTCAGCTGTACGAGGATGGTCCCCAAGATGAAGAAGGATATAAAACAGGCCAGTCCACCAAATCCATTTAAAAGATCCATTATGGAATTCTCACTTTCTTCGCAACAGGTTCAAATTCAATTGTATTTGAAATCGGGAGAAGGGTTAAACTCCTGATGCCAAAGCTCAAGCATCAGCAGATTCCATACCTTGAATGTGTGATCCTGCCTGTTTGAAACATGCTCATGCAGTAGCCTGTCAATTTCATCTCCAGCAAGATATCCCCGAATGGTCGCCGATTTGCTGCCCAGAACCTGGCGAAGCATTTCCTGCATCGGGCCGCGAAACCAGTCGCCCACAGGAACGCCAAACCCTGCCTTTCGACGATTGACGTTTTCAGGCGGCAGCAGATCTGAAAAGGCCTGGCGCAGAATCTGTTTCCCCTTCTTACCTTGTAGTTTAAATTCTACAGGTAGGCGAGCACCAAATTCCAAAACCTTATGATCAAGCAGGGGGCTACGTGCCTCAAGACTGCAAGCCATGGAAGCAATATCAACCTTCACCAGAAGATCATAGGGCAGATAGCTCTGGATGTCGGCAAGATTGGCCCTCTCTATTGCTGATAAACCTGGCTCCGATTTAACCAGCCTTTCATACCAATGAAGCGAATCGGCGGAATCAACCAGTTCCGAAAAGCCCTTTTTGTAAAGCTTATTCTTGTCGGCCTGGCCAAAATATCCGATCCAGTGGGCATATCGATCTCTTTCAGGCATTGATGCCACTTTCAGAAACCGCTTGATTCGCTGCATCACGTTTTTTGAGTCAGTCGAGCCGGGAATCAGTTTGCCGGCCAGCGAAACGGCGATCGACGAACCCGGGATTCGCGACAATTTCTCGGCAATGCCATTGGCCAGATATCGCTCGTAACCAAGAAATCCTTCGTCGCCGCCATCGCCATTGAGTGCTACGGTCACATGCTCCCGCGTCACTTTGGAAACGTAATAAGTCGGAATGGCACTGCTGTCGGCATAAGGTTCACCATAGTGCCGAACCAGATTCGGAAGAATTCCGACTGCGTCGGGTTCGACAATAAATTCATGATGTTCCGTGCCCCAGCGACTCGCTATTCTCCGGGCATGGTCAAGCTCGTTAAACCGGCTTTCCCTGAATCCAATCGAAAACGTCTTCACCGGCCGGCTGGAAAGCCCTGCCATCAGGCCAACAATGATCGACGAATCAATTCCCCCCGAAAGAAACGCCCCCAGCGGCACATCGCTGATCATCCGAAGCCGAACGGCTTCCGTCAGCAATAGCCTGATCTCTTCACAGGCATCCTCAAAACGCAGGTTCGACTTGGGCGAATAGGCCAGTTGCCAGTACTTGTTCGTCGTCACAAGCCAGCCGCTGTCGCTGGCTTCGAACACCAGAGTGTGAGCAGGCGGCAACTTATGCACATCGGCATAGGGTGTCATGGGGGCTGGAATGTAGCCCCAGGTCAGGTAATAGTCGATCGCTGAAGGGTTAATCCGGCGCGAGACCCCTGAATCTGAAACAATCGCTGCAATTTCACTGGCAAATCGGAATGTCTGGCCGTCCCAATGATAAAAAAACGGCTTCTTGCCAACCCTGTCACGCGCGGCGAAAAGCCGCTTTTTCCGGGTATCCCAGATGGCGAAGGCAAACATGCCGCGAAACCGCTCGACACACCGCTCGCCCCACTGCTCGTAGGCATGAAGAATGACCTCCGTATCCGACTGGCTTTTGATACTGTGACCAGCTTTTGCCAGCTCGTCGCGTAACTCCTGAAAATTATAAATTTCGCCGTTAAAGGTGATCCAAAGCGTACCGTCTTCGTTCGTCATCGGCTGCCGACCGCCAGCGGTCAAATCAATAATCGCCAGCCGCCGGTGCCCCAGCATAGCCTGACCATCCGACCAGAACCCATCGGCATCAGGCCCGCGATGAGCCATAACACCACAGGCACGCTGAACAAAAGCCGCGGTATTATCAGCATCTGACACAGTGGAATTACTGATCGCCCCGGCGATTCCACACATAAAATTCTCGGAAAATCCTCGGGCTCAGTGAAGTCGATCCGTTTCGCCGGGCGTTTCTTCCCAACTGTCAACACAATCTTGAAAGTGTGCGAAAGTGCCTGCTCTACATATCATTATGCAATCAAAGTCAAAACAGGGAAAGAAATTTTGATATAATTCATTAGTTTCAGGTGAATTGCGACACCTGCTCCTGCCGAATAACTGTCACCACCGAAAATACCGACAAACTCTCAGACAATTGGTAAACTCGTCAGAAAGCATAATCCAATGAACTTTCGAAAGTCTCAATTTCTTAAACTCCGATCGGTCAGAACCGGTGTTCTTATCTTCATATTCACCGTTTTTGGCTCAATTTCCAGCTTTTTAACCGGCTGGTTTATCGCCGGTAATCCACACGAAATTCCCTCACAAGTCATCGACGGTATCACCGCCGGCTCTGAAATGGCCATCGCCATCGGCAGCATCACCCTCGTCTGGTTCTTCCTCTGGGAAGGGGCCCAGATGACGAAAACCATGCGATCCTCAGCATATTCCGCTATCAACGAACGCTTTCAAGACCTTTCCAAAGCCATGATGGAAAACTGCGAAAGCCGCGACTGGTATGCCGACCCGCCCGGCGACGACCAACAGCTCGCTCGCGACAGCCGGGCCTATCTTTGCGATATCGCTTTCACCCTGTTCGAGGAAGTTTATTACCATCGTATCGAATTTGAACTTCTCGATGACGAAAACTGGGAAAGCTGGCGTCGCTCAATAAAATCCTTTGTGGTCAGGCCTTATGTCACCAAATACTGGCAGATGGTCAGGTCTCAGTATTCCGACTCGTTCTCGGAAACAATTGACCAGATTCTGGTTGAAAAAACAGCCTGAACCTTTATTCCACCCAAATGTCCATAGCTGTTGATTTTAGGAAACAATGCGGTAACGTCCGATAATGAGTATTATGGAACCAAAAGACGCGAGAGATCCATTTCACTCAGATTTTCCTGATCTCAAACGGCCTGATCTCAAGCTCGTTTCGCCTGGCTTCTGAACCTCGGCCAGCCACTACCGAGATCACCCAGCCCGGCTCTTCTCCCACCTGCCAGGTCCAGCAATCCCAGGCATCTTCGTTTCTTGACTCACCGCTTGCCTGGTCAATCAAAAAAAGATCTGACTTTTCCAGGTCAATCGAATCTGACGCCGCCCGCTTGAACCAGAACGAATCAAGGCCATGGGCCAATCCCTTGCCGATGGCTTTCACATACGCTTCTTTCAGTGTCCAGATTCTGAAAAACTCGGAAACCTGCCTTGCACTCTCACCATTTCTGATCTGTTCTGATTCAATGGCTGAAAAAAATCGATGGGCCAGTCCAAGATAATCCGTTGCCCGCGATGGGTTTTCCACATCCACCCCAACTATGCCGCAGGTTGAAATGGCCACCACCACCAGGCCATCGGTATGACTGACATTAAAATGAAACCGATTGATACCATTTGCCGGGCCTGAGATATACGGTTTGCCGTAAATATCCTGATCGAAAATCCATGCAGCAGGTCTGATTTCCGGCTCCAGGCCTGAAAGCAGCGATCGAACCATCAACCGGGCCAGCAAATGTAACCGACGATCCCGATCGTGCCGATAACGCAAATTCCTGGCCTTTTCCGTCTCTGACAGCACAGAATGAAATCCTGATTCAGCGACCTCGGCAGAGAGCTGATCCGGAAAACCATACCAGCATATGATTTTATTGAACTGATTCATTTTTTCAGCAGGAATGGAATTGCATTATCATTTGAATTCGCTAAAAATATAATGTCTGATCCCTATATTCCGTTTTTGATTCAAGTTTGCACACGTGTGCTCAGTTATCTTCTCAAGGCCACGAAACGACTTGTTTTTCCGACATGAAGTCAACTCTACAAGGCAGTTTAGCGGCTTTTGATGGAAAATTCAATTATTCTATGTTATATTAAATCAAGCAGGTGTGAACTTTCTGGTCATCCTGACAGGTGGAATCGGCTCTGATTTCAACAAACGGTAGATGTAAATCAGGAACGGATCGTTGAATTTGCAGCGTAGCCATATTTTTCAGATTGTTTTGGAATCGGTCGTCAATCACTCGGGCATCACGCCCAATGAATTAAACGACGATACCCGCCTGATTGGCAACGGCCGCATTCTCGATTCCATCGGGCTTGTCTCAATGTTGGTCGAACTTGAATCACGACTTGCCGAAGAAACCAATCTGCCCATCAGGCTCATGGATGATCGGGCGATGAGTCAGTCTAAAAGCCCGTTCCGAACCGCCGGCACGCTTGCCGATTACATTTTCTCGTTGCTGCCGGACTGATCCAGATCATGAACCCAGCTGATTCCGGCAGCCCGCCAGTTATGCTCATCACCGGATCCCGCAAGGGTATTGGTGAATTTCTCGCCCGACACTATGTTGAAAAAGGCTGGCACGTCATCGGATGCAGCCGGGGGCGAGCGTCGTGGTCTCACCCTCAATATGAACATCATCAGGTTGACATCACTGATGAAAAGGCCGTGATTGCCCTCTTTTCGGCGATCAGAAAAATTCATGGCCGGCTGGATGCGGCTCTGAACAATGCCGGCATTGCCAGCATGAACCACTTCACGCTGACGCCCGCCGAAACAGTTTCCCGTATCTTTTCGACAAACGTCACCGGAACATTTATCGTTGCGCGTGAAGCCGCCAAGTTAATGATCTCGCAGAAATCTGGCCGAATTGTGAATTTTTCATCCGTTGCCAGCCCCCTTTCGCTTGAAGGCGAATCTGTCTATGCCGCCAGCAAGGCAGCCGTGGAAAGTCTGACAAAAATCATGGCACGCGAGCTGGCCGCCTGGAATATTACTGTCAATGCCATCGGGCCCACACCCATCGAAACCGACCTGATTCGCGGTGTTCCGCCAGAAAAAATGGCCCGGCTTCTTGAGCGTCTGCCGACCGGCAAGGCAGGAAATTTTGAGCAGGTCGCGCATGTCACAGATTTCTTTCTGGCCCCTTCCAGCGATTGCATCACTGGTCAGATACTCTATCTGGGCGGTGTTGGATGAGTCTTTACAGCGGAATCGGATCGATGCTTGACCGATTTCGCAGCTTTGGCAAAGCCGAAGCAATTGTTTACAGCGACAAGACCTGGAATTATTCAGAATTCATCTCAGAAATGGAATCCAGGTCGGCAGATTTTCTGGCCAGGGGTATCAGGCCCGGCGATGTTGTGATTCTCAAAACCAATGATTATTCCATGCAGGCGGTCGCATCACTCTGGGCATTGTGGTCGTTGGGCGCAATTGTCACACCACTGGCCAGAAATCAGTGGAATCAGTCTCTGGTTTGTCAGGAATCGACAGATGCACGATGGATTTGCAACTGTAATGAAATCAGTGAATCTATTGAAATGGAATTCATTGAAACCCGGCGGCAAATTCAGGAAGAGGCAAAAAACAAACTGGAAATTGTCAGAAAATCGGCTCATCCCGGGCTGATTCTGCTCACATCGGGCACAACGCGTCTTCCACGTCTGGCTCTGCATGATGTTTCGCTTTTGCTGGCCCGATTTCAAAGAAAACGTGAATCGTGCCGGATTCTGGCTTTTCTGATGTTCGACCACTTGGGCGGTGTTGACACCATGCTGCATGCCCTTTCTTCCGGCAGTTTGCTGGTTCTGCCAAACCCCGGCGACCGCAGCCCCGAATCAATTGCATTATTCATTGAAAAGTTTAAAATACAACTTTTAGCCACATCGCCAACTTTTTTGAATTATCTTTTGATCTCGGAAATGCATGAGCAACACAGCCTGAAAAGTCTTGAAAAAATCGCATTTGGCACTGAACGCATGCCGCAGTGGCTGTTAAACCGCCTTCAAGCTAAACTGCCATGGGTTAGGCTGACACAGTCTTATGGAACAACGGAACTTGGGGTGCCACCGGTTCACACCCGGAATGACGATCCGGGATGGATTCAATTGAAGCTAGACCCCTCCAAAATCAAAATCGAGGATGGCGAACTCTTTCTGAAGACCGAAAACCGCATGATTGGCTATCTCAATGCACCTGACCCGTTTGACAAAGAAG
>JBJTRR010000286.1:0-1865 GCA_046076185.1 bacterium
GTCAGAAGTTCCTGCGGCTTTCGGGTTCGGGCATAGGGCACATAACGCTCAGAACCGATGGCCAGCAGAAGCGGATGCACGCCGGCGGCGTCAACAGCATGAACAGCCTTCACGCCCGGCAAAACGGTGGGAATGACCGGGCCAGTGATCTCGTGAATCAGCTCGCCAAACGTGGTGTCTTCCTGTGGCGGCCGACCGACGGTTGTAAATGGCCAGATAGCATCTTTCCGGTGGTGAATCGCCGCCAGTTTCAGGAAAGGGAATTCGTGAATCTGGGCATAATAACCCAGGTGGTCGCCAAACGGGCCTTCGGGCTTAGTCTGGTGTGGGTCGATCCAGCCTGAGAGCACAAAATCAGCCTCGGCCGGCATGGCCAGACCATTGGCGGCTTTGGTCAGCCGAACGCGACGCCCGCCCAGTGCACCGGCAAAAACAAGCTCGGGCAGGTCTTCAGGAAGGGGCATGACCGCCGCGAAGGGAAATGCGGGCGGCCCGCCCACAGCGATATTCACAGCCAATTTCTGGCCCTTTCGAATCGCCGCAGAATGATGAACGCCAATGCCCCGATGAATCTGATAATGCAGGCCGACCTCATCGCCGGCATATTCATTGCCGCTAATCTGCACGCGATACATGCCCAGGTTGGAATGCCGCCAGCCGGGCCGGTCGGGGTCTTCCGTGTAAACCACGGGCAGGGTGACAAACGCCCCGCCATCTCTTGGCCAGCACACCACTTGCGGCAGTTCGGCCTTGGCCACAGTTCCATATGAAATGGGCCCGCTGCGAACACGCCTGGGCAGCAGGTTCAGCCCTTTCAGCGGCAAGTCCCAGTATTGCCAAGGGGCCCGGGCGGCCGATTGCGGATCAACCTTGAGCGAAACCAGCTTGCGAACGAATTTCAGCGAGTCGCGAAAAATAAATTCGGCCCGGTCAAGCGTGCCGTAAAGGTTGCCAACCATGGTAAACCGGCAGCCTTTGACATTGCGAAACCACACAGCCGGCCCGCCCGCGGCATAGACTCGGCGGCAGATGGCGGCCGCTTCCAGATGCGGGTCAACGGGTTCATCAATGGCGACAAGGCGGCCATGAGCCTGAAGATCCTCTAGGCACGCCCGCAAGCTTGCATATCCCATCACTTACTCCAGAACTCATGCCTTTTTATCGCCAATATCTCGGTCATTATATGCCAAATTCGAACGAATTCTGAACGAAACGAAAAATAACGGATTGGTCGAAACGACCGATTTTGAATACCATAAGGGTGAATGAACCGGATAATTGCGGCGTGAAAATACTTTCAGGGGCCACTACGACACATGCCAGCCGTGCTCGAGCCAGAATTAACGAACCAAAGTCAGCCCGCCAAGCCATCGGTTGATAAATCCGGGCGAAGTGTGCAGGCCATGTTTGCCTCCATCGCTCATCGATACGATTTTCTGAATCACTTTCTCAGCGTGAATATCGATGATAAGTTCCCTTGGTTTTGCCATTTGCAATACCTATTTTGACAAAATCTTCAAGGGCTCTTATATGGCTCAAAATGGGCCAATTTGATCTTGCTAATACAGGTACCAGGAAGTCGGACGAGCAGGCGAGGCGTCCGAGTCGAGTCGAGCCGGCGAGTCGAGTCGAGTGGGCGAGTCGAGTCGAGCGGGCGAGTCGAGCGGGCGAGTCAAGTCGAGCGGGTGAGTCAAGTCGAGCGGGCGAGTCGAGTCAAGCGGGCGAGTCGAGTCGAGCGGGCGAGTCCAGTCGAGCGGGCGAGTCGAGTCGAGCGGGCGAGTCGAGTTGAGCGGGCGAGTCGAGTTGAGCGGGCGAGTCGAGTTGAGCGGGCGAGTCGAGTCAAGCGGGCGAGTCGAGTCGAGCGG
>JBJTRR010000287.1:0-1259 GCA_046076185.1 bacterium
CCAGCGAGCGATGGCTGAATTTGACATAAGGGTGATGGTCAGCCGCCTGAACAGCCTTTATTCCAAGGTGCTTGGCAAGAATCAGCAGATTCCTGCCAGTGGCACCGATCAAACCGCCGGCCAGCCGCAGACGGCCCACGCCGGACTCATGGCCGTGATTGGTTGATGGGTGGGCAGGTGTCAGGGAAGGGAAGGTTGATAAATCCCTGCCCCAATAATTTGACAGGCGATTTTCAGCTTTTCATCAAGGGTCGCAACCGGCAGCCTTGTTCGCAATGCCAATTCTAGGTAACAAGCATCATAGGATGACAGACCAAGCTTTCGTCCCAGATCGAGACTGGCCATCAAAGCATGTGAACTTGTTTGATCGTCAGTAAAAATCGGTAGTCCGGCAAGTAAATTAATAAACTTTTCCGAATCGTCTCTCAAAATTCGATTTCTACGTTCTCCAACAAGAAGAATATTGGCGACTTCCAGCGACCATAAACCTGGCACTACGGCACCGCAACTTTTCAGTGAATGCAAAACCAAATCGCTGTATGAGCTTTGTTCATCTGGAAAACACCATGCCATAGTTACCGAATTATCAAGAACAAATGCCGCGCTGAATGCCATCAGAATCGGCGTCCTTCCTCTGCCATTTCGCGAAGATTCACACTGTCA
This sequence comes from bacterium, assembly GCA_046076185.1. GTDB lineage: Bacteria > Planctomycetota > Planctomycetia > Isosphaerales > Isosphaeraceae > QWQI01. The sequence continues at coordinate 664 of JBJTRR010000287.1, forward strand.
AATCCACGGCCACGACGAAACTCCATCATCCGATCAACGGCAATGTCATAATCACCCGGTTCTGATTTCACAGGCACCAGTTGGGCAATGGCTTTACCATGCTGCACAATCGTTATCCGCTCGCCCTGAGCCACTCGGGCCAGCAATTCTAAAAAACCTGCCTCAAAATCTGATATGCCTACAGTACCCATATTCATCTCCCTGAATTAAATGATAACGGCAAAAGAACAAAAACGGAATCTCCTGTTACAGTTTCACGACAATCATTGTAAACAGCTTCACACCTCCTGCCCGCGCCGTGCCTCAATCCGGGCACGCACCGCCAGCCGCTGCTCGTCCGTCATGCTGCCCCACATGGCGATTTCCATCAGGCTCCGGCCACAACCGCCACAGGTATTATCAGGCAGCAAATGACACTTCTTGCAACACGGCGATGCAATCACGCCAGCCTTGGGCGATGGCGCATGACCGCCAGATTTTGTCTGCTGCTGTCGGTGTGGCATCTGTCAAATCATCCATTTCCGGCTGATCGGGCCAAAACCAGCCTCTGTGCCGGGCGGCAACACTTGCTCAAAAGTGTATCGCCAACCATCTCA
>JBJTRR010000288.1:0-9665 GCA_046076185.1 bacterium
GTCAAAGACAGGAAGCCGCCACTTGTGACACTTTATGCGACAGATCCGGTGCTCAGCCCGAAGGAAATCATCGAAGTGTATTGCCAACGATGGGCGATTGAGGAGAAGTTCCACAACGCGAATGGGAATTTGGGGCTGGACAAGCCTCAGTGCCGTAAAACAAATCGACCCACTTGGACTAATGCATCGCCCGGCGCGAGAATGTGCGAAAGGCGAGCTGCTATGGACTGCTCTTCAGACTCAAGAAAGTTGATTAAACAAAAATAGCCGGTAATATCGATTCGGGCTGAGACCTGAATCGATATTGCCGGAAGACGACGTTTTCTTGTTCGTGGCAGACAGGCTGATTATCGTCGCCCGGTTGCCGAAAGCTTCTGCATTTCCTGGTTGGTCAGTTTGCGGTTGTAATAGGAGAATGCGTCGATGTAGCCCTTGAAAGTCGTGCCGTTGGAATAATTGGTGAATGTCCAGATTCTGTCGGAAACTTCATCTGGCGTATTGACGACATTAAATTGAAAATCGGAAGGCAACGCGACATCGATCATTTTTTGGCCGTTCATATAGGCCGTGAGCCGTTTGGTGTCAACGTCGATGCCACAGACAACCGTAGTCCATTTGCCTGTGACAATTTTGGTGTCGGATGACGCAGCGTATTCGTAAACATGATTATTGAGCCGCACGGCCAGCTTGCCTTCATTATTTCGTTTGAGGACGAACCAGCGATCATTTTCGCCGCCGACGAGTAAAGGCGTTTCATAAGGGTTGGTTGAAGAGCTGTCGGACTTGAAAGTGACCGCGACCGTAAATTTTCTGAATGATAAGTAATCCGCATTGACTCTTGCCCTGTAGCCGTTTTGATCGGGGTTGTTAAAATCATAAATCCCGTTCAGGTAGAGCGAGCCATTTGAGAATTTCGTATTGGAAAGCCAGAACTGTGAGCTTTTACCAGAGGAGTCAAAGCCGTTTCCATTAAACTGATATTGCCCCAGGAGGCTGCTTCTTAAGGAAGTAGCGGAGGCATGAATGGTGGCCTGTGAAGAGGGCGACCCAACGGTATCATGGGCCAGTTTGCGGACTTCAGCATGAAGGGGATTTGCGGCCATCAGGGCACGCGATTCAAGAGATTCATTCATTTCGGGTGTAAATCGTTGGCGCATTTTCCTGCTCTTTTCCTGTGGATAGTTCGCTGATCATGGAATTGAAAAATCGCTGTCATGATAATAAGACGGTTTCGGTTGGACACACTTGAAAAAATAAAAATTGATATCGACACTCCTGCTGATTTAACAATCGCCGGGGCACGATGCGAGTGGTTGGCAATTACACCCTGATTTAAATCAGAGGCAATCATCACTGGATGGTTCAAGGAAAAAACAGATTTTTTTTCGAAACTTTCCCGGGTGGCGGGTGTTAAGAAGGCTGTGGGCGTGTGTTCGCGGCTGGTTCTGGCCCGGGGCTTTTGCTTTTGGGGCAGACTGGTTAGAATCATGTTCTGGAAGTACCGCAAGTCATCCTCTAAAAACTGGAGAACTCCCGCAATGCGTCAATGGATGCGTCCTGCCGTGGCTCTTTTCACGGCCCTGTTTGTGTGTGCCCTGCCCGTTCTGGCTGATCAACTGATCGGCACGGTTCAGGAAGTGGATGTGGCCGCCAAGAAGATCGTTGTCAAGCCGAAGGGCAATGGCAAGGATAATGTGACCGTAACCGTTACCGACAGCACGACTTACGAAACCGCTAAGGGCAAGGCCATTAACAAGGCTCCGCTTGAGAAGCTGAAGAAGGGCACAATTCTTGAGATTGAGCACACAGATGCCAAGGCTTCAAAGATTGTGGTGAAGGGCAACCCGAACGCCAAGAAGAAGGCCGACAGCCCGAAGAAGGATAATTGAGGCCCGGGCTTCGGTTATCTGAAAAACTTCCGCCGGTTCCCTATTGACCCATGGGGTTCCGGCGGTTATTTTTATTTTGTCAGTTCTCTTATCGAGAGTGGCTGAGGGACGGGCCCTGAGACGCCACAGCAACCGGTTCAGATTGATGAAGTCTGAATGCTGGTGCTAACTCCCTCCCGATACTGTCTGGTTCAGGCAGGGTCGCGGGGAAGATAAGGTGAACGGTGCATTTTCAGCCTGAGGGATCGGGCAGAAATATAGCCGGTTCGCACCGTTTTTCATCGATTATCTTCCGAAAGTTATCTCGATTGGAAATTGTCAGAATAGCCACGCGGTAGCTGGGTGTTAAAGCCTTAAGCCGGGCGAATGAAGAACATCTGCAAGTTTCTGGATAACGAGCATTCTGGGAGACGATCTCCAAATGAGCGAGCCGACGAATTTCGCCAACGGCCTGAAATGCCGCCTTTGCGGCAAGATGCACGGCCAGCAGGCCCTGAACTTTTGTCCCGACGACTTTGGCCCGCTTGAGATTGATTACAATTATGATGCGATGAAGGGTGTGGTGACCCGCGACCGGATTCTGGCTGGGCCGGCTTCAATGTGGCGATATGCCGATCTTTTGCCGCTGGACGGTGCCCCGACGGTGGGCCTGAATGTGGGCTATACGCCGCTGGTGAAGTCTGAGCGGCTGGCCCGGGCGCTGGGTGTGAAGCACGTTTACATCAAGAATGATGCGGTGAACCACCCGACGCTTTCATTTAAGGATCGCGTGGTGGCGGTGGCGTTGTCGAAGGCGGTTGAGCTGGGCTTTAGGACGGTGGGCTGTGCCTCGACCGGGAATCTGGCGGGCAGCGTGGCGGCGAACGCGGCGGCGGCCGGGCTTGAGGCATATATTCTGATTCCTGATAATCTTGAGCAGGGCAAGGTGCTGGGTGCCACGGTTTATGGGGCGAACGTGATTGCGGTGACAGGCAATTACGACCAGGTGAACCGGCTTTGTTCGGAAATTGCCTTCAAATTCGGCTGGGGCTTTGTGAATGTGAACCTGCGGCCGTTTTATGCCGAAGGATCCAAGAGCATGGGCTTTGAGATTGCCGAGCAGCTTGGCTGGCAGGCGCCAGATGCCGTGGTGGCACCGATGGCCGGCGGCAGCCTGATTGGCAAGATTTATAAGGCGTTCAAGGAATTTGAGACGCTGGGGCTGCTGGATGGCCCGGTGAAGACCCGGATGTATGGGGCCCAGGCGACGGGCTGCAACCCGATTTCAAACACGGTGAAGACCAACGCCGGCAAGGTGAAGCCGGTGCGAAACCCCGACACGATCGCCAAAAGCCTGGCGATTGGCGACCCGGCCGACGGCTTTTTTGCCAGTCAGCTGATTCGGAACACGGGCGGGTGGTCGGAAGATGTGTGCGACGACGACATTGTCGACGGCATGCGGCTGCTGGCCGAAACCGAAGGCATTTGGGCCGAAACGGCCGGCGGCGTGACGGTGGCGGTGGCCAAAAAGCTGATTGAGCAGGGGCACCTGAAGGCTGACGACCGGATTGTGCTGGCCATTACCGGCAACGGCCTGAAGACGCAGGAAGCCCTGATTGACCGGATTGCCCGACCGCAGGTGATTCGCCCGACGCTTGACGACTTCCGGGCCCTTCTGGCATCGACCAATGGCCAGTTCGCCAGCGAGCAGGCCGACGTGCTTGCCGGTGCGGGTGTCTGACAGACGATTGGGTGACAAATGTCACAGGGTAACCCCGGGGCAGCGAATCCCGGAGAAGTTTTGTGGATTGGCGGGCCGGGGCCCGCTGAGAGTATCAGACGATAGAGAGAGAAACGAAAGCCATGCCACTTGTTCGCATTCCGACCCCGCTTCGCCCTCATGCCGGCGGCAATGATTCAGCCCAGACTGATGGGACAACCGTAGGAGCCGTGCTGAACAACCTGACGACAAACTTTCCTGAGCTGCGCACACGGCTTTTTGATGGTGAAGAGCTGCGCCGGTTTGTGAATGTTTATGTGAACAATGAGGATATCCGGTTTTTGGATGATCTGGATACGCCGGTGAACCCGACGGACGAAATTTCGATTATTCCGGCCGTGGCGGGTGGCGGCGAATAAGCCGAAGACCGGCCAGGGTGGCAAGTGGCGGGATTCGTCGAAAGACGTTCGACAAAAAGTTCGTGCAGCCTCCTGACGGGGTGAAATGTTGAGCGATTCACTGGAGCGTTACAGCCGTCAGATGCGATTTGGCGGCCTGGGTGAAGAAGGCCAGCGGCGCATTTGCGGCTCGCGGGTGACAATCTGCGGCTGTGGGTCCCTGGGCACGGTGCTGGCCAATCATCTGGCCAGGGCGGGTGTCGGGTTTATCCGCGTGGTTGACCGCGACTTCATTGAAACGCACAACCTGCAGCGGCAGATACTTTTTGACGAGACGGATGTGGCGTCGAACCTGCCGAAGGCTGAGGCCGCGGCCCGCAAGATGCGGCTGATCAACAGCCAGATCACGGTTGAGGCGGTTGTTACCGATATTGATCATACAAATATCATTGACTTGGTCTCTGACGTTGATCTGATTCTTGACGGTACCGACAATTTTGAGACGCGATACCTGATTAACGATGCTGCGGTGAAGCTGGGCAAACCCTGGATTTTTGGCGGTGTGATCGGCAGCGAGGGGCAGTCGATGACGATTCTGCCCGGCAAGACCCCATGCCTGCGCTGCGTGGTGGAAGATTCGCCCCCGCCCGGCATGACACCCACCTGTGAAACGGCAGGCGTGCTGGGCCCGGCGGTTTCGACGATCGCATCGTTTGAGGCGATGGAAGCCCTGAAGATTCTTTCCGGAAAAATGGATGTACTCAATCGCGACCTGATCATGGTTGACCTTTGGATCTGGTCGTTCCGGCAGCTAAAAATCAGTGCCCTGCTGGGCAAGGTGGACTGCCCGAGCTGCCAGCGGCGGCAATTTGACTGGCTTGACGGGCGTATGGGTTCGCACACGACGACCCTTTGTGGCCGCAATGCGGTGCAGATTGCCACTCGACGCAACGACACGCTGAATTTTGCCGAACTGGCCGCCAAGCTGGCCACCATTGGTGAAGTGCGGCACAACGCCTTTATGCTGCGATTTGAGACGGAAGGGCATGAATTTACCGTCTTCCCTGACGGACGTGCGATCATTAAGGGCACTAATGATATTGCAAAGGCCAAAACACTTTACGCACAGTATCTGGGAAGTTGACGGCCGCCCATGATTTATCTCGATAACGCCGCGACCAGCTTCCCGAAGCCCGAGCCGGTTTATCAGGCGATGGACGCCTTTGCCCGCACGTCGCTGGCCAATCCCGGCCGATCAGGGCACACAATGGCCCTGGCTTCCGAGCGGGTGCTTGATGACACTCGACATTTGCTGAATGTCCTTTTCCATGGCGAATCGCCCGACCGCTGGATTTTTACGCTGAACTGCACCGATGCCCTGAATATGGGTATCAAGGGGCTTGTTCAGGCGGGTGATCACGTAATTACCAGCGACCTTGAGCATAATTCCGTGAGCCGCCCGCTTGTGGCAATGGCCGAGGCCGGGCATATCTCGCTGACACGTGTCGTTTCACATGACGGTTATTTGAATGCTGATGAAGTCATTGCCGCGATGACGCCGCGAACCCGGCTGGTGGCGATAACACACGCAGCCAATGTGCTGGGCACGCTTCAGCCGATTGAGCCGATTGCGGCGGCTGTGCGGCAGGCGGGGGCTTATCTTTTGGTGGACGCGGCACAATCGGCCGGCGTGGTGCCGATTGATCTGTCAGCCACGCCCATTGACATGCTGGCCTTTCCAGGGCACAAGGCTTTATACGGGCCAACAGGCACGGGGGCCTTATATGTAGGCCCGCGCGTGCAACTGCGGCCCTGGCGTGAGGGGGGCACGGGCGGCGATTCTTCGACACCTGTCCAGCCCGACATGTTGCCTTATCGGCTGGAAGGCGGCACGCCGAATGTGCTGGGCCTGGCTGGCCTGAAGGCGGGGATTGAGTGGGTGCTTGAACGTGGCGTGGAAGCCAACCGGCTGCATGAAGTGGGCCTTTTACAAAAAGTGGTTGACTGGGTAGGCCAAAGAAACGAGCACTGGGCGATTGCCGGTGCCTGGGACCCTGCCAGGCATGTGGGGGCCCTTTCGCTGGTGTCGCCGATGGGCCTTCTGCCATCGGAGCTGGGGGCGATTCTTGACACGTCGTTCGCCATTGCCATCAGGCCAGGGCTACACTGTTCGCCCTATATCCACAAGCGGCTGGGGTCGTTTCCTGACGGGCTGGTGCGTATCAGCCCCGGGCCATTTAACACCGAAGCCGATATTGAAGCCTTTCTGAACGCCCTTGAGCAGATTACCGAGGGGTTGCTCTGATATCATACAAATCACAGGTGAAGAAATGACGACTCGCTTTTTGTCATGCATCGCACGATTCCATGTGTCTCACCTGTATCAAATTGCAATGGTTCTTGCCTGTTATTCGCTACCGCTTCAGGCCGCCGGGCCGTTGCCTGAAGGATTACAGAAGCTGATGCAGACGAGTGGCTTTGCGAATGGCCACTGGGGGCTGCTGGTGGTTGATGCCGGAACCGGCCAGGTGATATACGAACAGAATGCCGACCAGATGTTCAGCCCTGCCTCAGTAACCAAGCTTTTTTCAACGGCGGCCGTGCTGGAAAAGCTGGGCCCTGATTATCGATTCCTGACTCCTGTCATGCGTAAGGGGGAAGTGCTTGAGGGTGGTCTGCTGAAAGGCGACCTGATTCTGGTGGCCAGCGGCGACATGGCGATGGGTGGCCGCACGGGCCCTGACGGCAAGATGCTTTATGAGGATAACGACCACACTTATGGCGGCGATGTGGCTCATCTGGTGAAGGCTGATGCCCTGCATGGCATGAAGGAGCTGGCCCGGGAGGTTGCTGGAAGCGGGATCAGGGAAGTCAGCGGCAATGTGCTGGTGGACGACCGGCTTTTTGCCCCGACGGCCTCGAGTGGGTCGGGCCCGAGAAGCGTTTCGGCGATCACGATCAACGACAACATGGTGGACCTTGTGATTTCAGCCGGGAAAAAGGTAGGCGACCTGGCCGAATACCGGATGGTGCCGGAAAACCGCGTAATGGCCGTTGATTTTCAGGTAAAAACCGTGGAAAAGGGCAAGCCGGTGAGCGTGACGATTCGCACGCTGGGGCCCCGAAGCGTGACGGTTTATGGCTCTGTGCCCGAGGGCCACACGAATTTGCTGCGGAATTTTGAGGTGGCCGACCCGGCTTCGTGGGCGAGAAGCCTGTTTATTGAGTGCCTGAGGGCTGAGGGCGTGAAGGTCACGGCATCGTCGCTGGCTGTGCAGCAACCACTCGACCTGCCTTCCAGGGCTGAGGTGGCGGCTCTGCCGAAGGTGGCGGAATATGATTCGCTGCCGCTGGCCGAGAATATCAAGGTGATTCTGAAAGTCAGCCACAACCTTCATGCCAGCACGCTGCCCCTGCTGCTGGCCCTGACCGAGAAGAAAAGCGAGCTTTCCGACGGCCTTCGCATGCAAGGGCAGATATTGCTCGCCCTGGGCGTGAAGCCCGAGGCCATATCATTCGGTGGCGGGGCTGGCGGAGCCCGGGCCGACTTGGTGACACCCCGAGCCACTGTTGACCTGCTTCTGGCCATGCAGAACCGGCCGGGGTTTAATGCCTTTTACACCGGTCTGCCAATTCTGGGCCGCGATGGCACTCTGGCCAAGGCCGTTGAGATGAACAGCCCGGCCCGCGGCCACGTTCGGGCCAAAACCGGCACATATTATGTCGATAACGATCTGACGGGCCGCACCATTCTGACATCTAAGGCACTTGGCGGCTATATTGAGACCAAGCACGACCGCAAGCTTGCCTTTGCCCTGTTTGTGAATCAGGTGCCCGTGCGGCCCGCCCAGGGAGCCGACAAGCCGGCCGTGAGTGCGATTATCGCCGGCAAGCTGCTGGGGACAATTACGGAATGGATTTACCTGAATTGCCCGGAGAAGTGACCTCGAATCACACTGAAGCTCAGTTTTTTTTGTCTGAAATGCAATATCCCGCCTGCGTGAAATCATGTTTTTTGCAATTGGAACATTACTTCGCCTATCGCACATTCTCACGCCGCGCGAAGCACTTGTCCAAGTGTGTCGATTCGTTTTTGCCTTGTCAATCAGACAAACCCACTTGATTTTATTATTTCCTCAACGTGTTTCTCGTTTGCAATTGCAAAAATGTCCCCCAACGACAGACATTGTGTTGCCCGGTTCCATGGCGCCTTTCTGCGAAGCCGCCTGACGCCCAAGCCTCGATCGACCTGCCCACATTCATAAAATCGCGTTAAGGCAGAGTATCGTCGCAACCATCCGCGAACACACGCTCAAAAAACACGTTTTATTTGACTTGACATTTTTTCTTTATCTGCAATACTCCCGTTTGTATCGGGTTCTTACCGGCTTGGAAAGGATTCACAATGGCCGAGATTTTCGACCAGCTTATCGACGAAATGATTCAGGCACCTCCGCCAAAGTATTCCAGGGCCGAAATGCTCGAACGTCTCATGCTGGTCTTCTCTCCCGTCGGCCCTTCTGAAACGATCCTCGTCGAAGATCTCGCCAGCCTTCGCACATCGCTGCAACAGGCCGAGTCTCGCCGCGAATCGCTTTTCGTCGCCCAGCAAGTCACTGCCGCCAGGCTTTATGGCATCAGCAAAGCCCGCGAATCAGCCGACCTCGAAACACTCTGGGCGACAGACCCAGGCCACTTTCATCAACTGATGAGGCAGGATGCTTTATTCCTGAATAAGAGTGTCAGGCTATGGCGTAGTCTGGTTTCCGCATGTGAAGATCCCGCAGGCACAGTTTCCACCCGGCTTGTCGCTGGCCTGCTTAAGTCAAACGCTCAGCCTGGCCCTGCGGGCGAGCTTGATTCCGAAGCCCGAAGCCTCGTTCGCCTGGCCCTGGCCACGCAGAAAAACCGCGACCAGTTCGCAGGCAACCTGCAGAAAACCGTTGGTGCCGACCTGCCTTTCGCCGATCTCGCCCCAAACCTGCCCGACCCGGCCACAGCCCGCCAGCAACTTCTCGCCTTCGCCCAAAGCCAGCTCCATCAGGCTGAAACGTCCCTGGCCAAAGCAGCCCAGCGTCAGGCCATCGCCCAAAGCCACTTCAGCCATTGCCACCACGCCGGCCAGGATCATCTGGAAAGCCTGAAGCTGATCCTCACCGACATCCGTCAATTACAGATCTGCCACAACAAAACCCTGACCACCCTGGCCAGCCTGCAAACCCGCCGCCAGCGCGATGCCCAGCGCGACGCTGAACGTGCCGCCGACAAAGCCCGCCGCGAAGCCGAAAAAGCCAAACGAGACGCCGAAAAAGCTGCCGAAAAAGCCAAGATTGATACTGAAAAAGCCTTAGAAAAAGCCCTTGACAGAGCCCGCCGCGAAGCCGAAAAACTCACCGCCCCAACCCAGCCAAAGCCTGAACCCCGCCCGAAACCGCCTTCGCAAGATAATTCATCTAATAATCATATAAGCATAGGTACTAAACCACAGCCACCTGAAACGCAGCCCCAGGCCAATTCCAGCCTTTTACACACGCCAGACGACGCCAAAGCCATTGAGGCCGACCTGCTCAGCGGCAGGCTGCAACATCCCAATGCCGATCAGATTCGCCTTGTTATCAGGCACTGGACTGATCACGAACTGTTTGACCATTCCTACCGCTTCCGGGCCACCTTTCGACA
>JBJTRR010000289.1:0-4271 GCA_046076185.1 bacterium
CTGACCGGTTGAATTTATATCAACGTACATGCTGGCCGAGACATCAAACAGAATAGCCACCCCCGCCCTTGATTCAGCCGACCATTGCCTGACAATGGGCTGGCGCAACTTGGCTGTGGCTCGCCAGTCGATATAACGGGGTTCATCGCCCGGCTGATAGGCCCTGAGACCTGAAAATTCGCCGGGTGATTGCATTTCTTTATGGCTCTGCCCACCACGGCCAATCTCTATTTCCGATAATTGCATTTGCTTTCGCGGCCATGAGTCATCGGCAGGAAATGTAATCGTCATAGCCTTTGCCCAAAGGGCATCAGGGCTTGGCCAGGCCGTTCGCCATTGTTCAATTGAAATTGCAGTAGCAGATGAACGATCAATAATCCGCTGAAAGATATGAGAAATCGCTTTTTTCATTACATGCCACAGCCTTCATGCGAAGGGCGGAGTTGCCAGATAAAATCAATTTCAAAATCATCCGTTTCATTTCCGCCCACCGGCCATATGGCATAGATGGCCGAGCTTTGAAAAATCGCTTCAAAACCACCCTCACTGTTTGATACGGTTTGAATCGGCATTGTCCAGACTTTTGTTGGAGGGTTCTTTTCCCAGCCGATGCGTGTGGCCAGATCAAGCCAGCCATCAGAAAGTATCAGGCTTTCTGGCGACTGCATTTGCAAGGTGGAATCAAGCATACCCATAGGGTTCAGATGATGATCCTTAAACTGTCTGTCAAATTCATGTCCGGCCATGCCGGCAATATTCATTTCAACTGCGAATTGCATGAGTGGCAGGCCTGCAAGCCCTGAAAGCCTGTAGTGAACATGAATGGCTGCTTCATTGCGAAAAATGGTAAACCGTTTTACCAGAGAAACCAGATTATTGTTTCCAGAATGATGACGACACTCCAGCGTAACCTCAACCGACATTTCTTGCTTTTCGGTCGATACAGCTTCATAAGCTGCAGTCGGCCAGTTTGTCAGTTCACTTGGGTTGCCGGCAAGCACTTCATCAAATGTAACGGAATCAGCCCAGAGATGGTCAACCATCGCCTTTCTTTGGTATGTGTCATAGATCATCAACCGGTCAAGCCCTTCATGTTTAAGCTGAATCCGGTCGTGCAGGTTTGAAGGCCCTTCCGCAGTTGATTCGGGTGGGGCCTGAGCCGCCTCACGCACTTTCTGGTGATAGGGCTCGGGCCTTCGATTCAAAGTTGCAAGCAGGTTTGTACAGGTTCGTCGATCATCAAACTCATAAATCTGACCGCCTTTCTGTGGGCTGATCCATGCGATCAGAAATCGGTTATCAATTCTTATTTCATTGTGGGAATCACAATTAAAATCCGATTCGATCAGGCGAAGATAATCCGATTCAGGTGCAATCAACTGATCGATTGCATTTTCACAGGCGATCAGATGCTTGTAAATGGCATTACGCAGATGCGGCAGATAAAGCCCCCCAAAAGCACCATGCCAGTAAGCACAATTGCATTGGGAATCGTAAAGATGCAGCTTCGCCTGATTCAAGATTTGTATCTGGGCAGAAGCTACAGGCAAGTCTGATTGCATTTTCGTTTTCATTGCATTTTCTGCCCTTGCAATGACTAACGAAAGGGCCCGCATGTGGTCGGCCATTTCTGCCGATTCGGCATATTTTGCCTGAAAATTCCGCCAGAAGCCGCCTGGAGCAAAAAACCTTGAAATGGGCCGGGCAAAATCCGTTTCAGCCTTCTCAAGGCTGTTTTTTGCGGTCTCATATTCAGCCTGAAGCCCGGTTGGTAGCACCCATTCCGTCATTTCGCGATAACTGGCCGGCGGCAGCCAGATCTTACCCGCCGGTGGTAATTCATGAATGATTTCGCTGAGTGTTGATGTCTGGATATGTTCACTTTCTTCTGTAAGCCTGGTAAGAAACGTTTCAAGCCATTTTTTGGTGTAAATCAGCTCATGCGTGCCCGGCCAGCCGCCAAATTTCTCGCCATCGTCGGCTGTCACATGCAGCGTTTGTCGGCCGATTGCGGCTTCTTTCAAAAGAAATTCAATGGCCGCTTCAGGCTCTCGCCAGGGCACTAGATATCGCAAAGGTTCGCTGTTGGGAAAGAGCCGCAGCAGATATCCTTCGTCTTCTGTCAGAAAATAGCCATTGAGCGAATCAGCCGGCAGCCCGGCTCGCTGAAAGTGGTAGTCGTCAAGAACCGTGTATGCGATGCCGGCACGAGCGATGGATTCCACCAGGCCCGGTTCCCACACACGTTCAGCAAGCCACATTCCGGCAGGACGTTTGCCAAATCGTTTTTCAATGATATCGCGAAAATGCATGATCTGGCCGATGCGGTCGCGGCGCGGGATCATCGGCAGAATCGGCTCGGACCAAGCCCCTGCCAACAGCTCAAGCTGCCCCCGGTCAATCAGTTCGCCCAAAGTGTCAAAATAGCCTGAACGGTTTTGCTCAAGCCATGTCCAGAGAGGGCCCGAGAGATGAAGGCAGAACTTTATTGCCGGAAATTCACGAAAGACTTCCAGAAGCGGGCGATAGGCCTGCTCAAAATTTTGCAGGATCACGCCATCAAAATTGCCAACCGGCTGATGATTATGAAAGCCCAGCATCAGCCTTGTCTTGTTCATCATTTGCCCAGCCATTCTGCGTGAATCTGCACCACCGCCATGAAACACCGGCCCCGGCGAACCGGGCCTGTATTCATCATACTGATTTCCAAACCCGTATGGCACTTCGAATAATGCAACTTCTGCGCCAGAGAGATTCTGACAAAAAAAGCCCCAGGCCTGAACCCGGGGCTTGCTGATGACTGATTTCGCCTGAAATCTGACTCAATCGGCTTTATTTCCGGTCTTGGCGGGCTCGGGCTGAATCGGGAAATCGATATCGATATAGCCGATCATCATTTCTTCCCAGGTTTGTTCGCCCCATCGCACAAAGCTCTTGGGGTCGGGGTTGGCCAGGTTCTTATCAGAATTGTCGAAAGTGGCATCGCACTTCATCACAGTGCCGGGCTTGAGAGTCAAAGGCTGTGGCAAAGTATAATAGCTCTGCCAGCCAAAGTCATAGGCAGGCACGCTCAGCATCACTTCAGGCTTGGCCCCCGGTGCTTCCAGCGTATATTTGAACGATTTGCCACGCAGGTGCATGTGCGGCATGAAGGCCAGCAAGCGCACTTCGTTACGGAATCGCTGCTCAGAATGAACAGGGTGGTTATCAGCGCCAGGCGGAATCTGAAAGCCGGGGTTGGCTATGCCAACAGTCAAAGCCTCTCGCACAGGCGGCTTTTTCGAGACAATCAGGCCAACTTTGGAACGATCAACCGTCTGCTTGCCGTTTGGCGTGTAGTGCATCTGGAGGACAAGGGTGCTGCCGGCCGGTATCTTTTTGGCTGTGCCTTCCGGATAAACCGATGGCATATCGCCCGGAGCATAGCCGCACAAGTGGCCACGCCCTTCGCCAATCAGCCGACCACGATTGCCGCCGGGCGGAAGCACATAAACAATGATGTGGTGAACGACCGCCGCATTGCTCGGGCGGGCTTCAGCCGCCTGCACCCAGACATCTTCCTTGAAGTTGGTAGGCACGCTCAGGTGGTAATAAGGAACAGTGCCCTGGGCCGGAATGGTGTTGGTTTCTGGCAGCTCAAATACAATATCCGGCGTGCCGATCGTCCACCCTTCAGGCCATTTCTTCGGGGCGGGCAGTTTTGTGGCATCGCCCAGCGGAGTGCCCTGCTCAACCCAGGCCAGAAGTGTCGCCCGTTCGGCCGCTGTCAAGCGGCGGTCGTTGGCAAAATGGCCAAAGCGTGGGTCAGCGTGCCAGGGCGGCATGCGTCGATTATCCACGACTTCGGCAATCATCGCCGCCTTTTTCCGGGCATCGTCATAAGTTAGAAGCGGGAAGCCGCCCACCTGCCCCGGCCTGTGACAATTCTGGCACTTGGCCTCAATAATTCTGGCCACATGGCCCGCGTAATTCACCTGCCCCACTTCGGGCATCGGCTCGGTTTTTTCAAGAAAAGCGGCAATCTCTTCCGACACGGGTCGAACGCGATCAAGCCCGTCGAGTTTTGATTTCTCCGGCTCAACACGGGTGATTGCACAACCGGCCACTTCCGTTCCCTTCACCTTGATGTTACCCGGCGATTCCGACAGAATGGCTTCAAGTGCGTCCTTCAGATAATTGTTTTTAGGCTCGGGCCGCGTGTCCTTATAGCCATATTGGTCATCAATCGCGCCACGATAGCGAATGCCAGCCCGAGAATCGACCAGAATGAC